>DPMS01000329.1:822-15043 GCA_003541285.1 Actinomycetota bacterium | reverse complement strand
GGCGGCCCGCCACCCCCGGCCTGGGCGGCCAGGCGGCCGGTGGCTGCCTCGGTCCCGGAGCTCATCCCGCCACCGGCCCGGACGCCCCGGCGCTCACCGCGGCCCGGCCGCGGTGCAGCACGATGTGGCACCTCCGCTCGAACACGATGCGGTAACCACTGCGCTCGAGCAGCGCGATGCGCTGTTTCTGCACGTGCAAGCCCTTCGTGAGCGCGGTGTACGCCCAGTGGCAGTTGGAGCGCCCACCGAACGCCGCGATCAAGGCAATCAGCGCCCCGCCGCGACCAGATGTGACCGGCGGCTGGCCGACTGCTCGCTGGCACGCTGCCGCCCGGCGGGCACGGTGCTCTCTATCATGGGGCCGGGCACCCATCGCTGCGGGCGATATCGGGCTGAACCAGGTCGGTGGGTGCAGAGTAGGGATTGTCCGGGTCGTCAGCCGACGATCCCCCATCCGGCGAGAACCGCGCAGGCCGCACTTGGCATGCCACCGGTCCATGCCGGTTCCGCGGCCAGCCCCGGCACCCAGCCGGCCTCAGTACCTGAGCGGAGAAACTGCATGAACGGCGCGCAGGCCCTCATCCGTACGCTGACCGGTTGCGGCGTGGATGTGTGTTTCAGCAACCCGGGAACCTCCGAGATGCACTTCGTCGCGGCACTGGATGCCGTCCCGCAACTGCGTGGGGTGCTGTGCCTGCACGAGGGAACCGCGACCGGCGCCGCGGACGGCTACGGCCGGATGACGGGCCGGCCGGCGGCAGCATTGCTGCACCTGGGGCCGGGCCTGGCGAACGGCCTGGCCAACCTGCACAATGCCCGGCGCGCCCGGACACCGCTGCTGGCCGTGGTCGGCGACCACGCGACCTATCACAAGCAATTCGACGCACCCCTGGAGTCGGATATCGACGCCCTGGCCAGCAGCGTGTCGGTATGGGTGCAGCGGCCCGCCGGCAGCGCCGGGGTGGCGGCGGCAGCGGCCCAGGCGGTGGCGGCGGCGATGGCCCCACCCGGTGGGGTGGCCACGCTCATCCTGCCCGCGGACGTGTCCTGGTCGCAGGGCGCTCAGCCGGTGCCCGCACTCGCTGTCCCGGCACCGCGGCCGGTCCCCGGCGAGGCGGTCAGCTCCGCCGCGGCGGTGCTGCGCAGCGGTGAGCCGTGCGTGGTCCTGCTCGGCGGCGACGGCACGCGGCGGCCCGGGCTGGAGGCGGCCAGCCGCATTGCGCTGGCGACCGGCGCACGCGTGATCGGCGAGACATTCCCGTCCCGGCTTGAGCGCGGGGCCGGCCTGCCCGGGCTTGAGCGGCTGGCCTACCTGGCCGAGTTCGCGATCGCGCAACTCGGTGACGTGCGCCATCTCATCCTGGCCGGAGCATCCGCCCCGGTCTCCTTCTTCGCCCACCCGGGCAAACCCAGTTCCCTGGTGCCCGACGGCTGCCAGGTGCATGTGCTCGCCGGGCCCGCTGACGACGCGCCCGGGGCACTCACGGCACTGGCCGACCTGGCCGCCCCCGATGCCAAACCTGTGCCGCAGCAGCCGTGGCGGCCAGCCCTTCCGGACGGGGACCTGACCGGGGAGTCGGCGGCGGCCGTGATCGGGGCGCTGCTGCCGGAGGACGCGATCGTCTCCGACGAGGCGAACACCTCCGGTCTGTGGCTGCCCGGGGCCACTGCGGGCACACCCCCGCATGACTGGCTCACGCTGACCGGCGGCGCGATCGGCCAGGGGCTGCCGCTGGCCACCGGTGCCGCGCTCGCCAGCCCCGGGCGCCGCGTCCTCGCACTCGAAGCCGATGGCAGCGCCATGTACACGATCTCCGCGCTGTGGACCCACGCCAGGGAAGGGCTCGACATCACCACGATCATCTTCAGCAACCGGGCCTATGCCATCCTCGGGATGGAACTGGACCGGGCCGGCGCGACAGCGGCCGGTGAGGCCGCCCGCAGCCTGCTGGACCTGTCCAGGCCCAGCCTCAACTTCGCCGCCCTGGCCGAGGGAATGGGTGTCCCGGCCAGCCGGGCGAGTACGGCGGCAGAGTTCGCCGGGCAGTTGCGGCGGGCACTGGCGGAGCCCGGGCCACACCTCATCGAGGCTCTGGTCCCCCCGCTCGGCTAGCATCACCGGCCGGCCAGGCCCGCCAGCGGGCAGCCGGCGGGCCAGCCGGATTCGCCGCTACTGGCATCGGCTCAGTAACTGAACGTCGTGGCGCCGTCGTCACCGATCCAGTCCCAGAGCTGGACGGTACCCCCGAGTTCGGCGTTGGGCAGCAGGTAGCCCTTGTCGAGCTGCTTCGCGTTGAAGCAGACCGGGCACACCATGAACCGGCCGCCGGCCCGCTCATAGCGCGCCAGCAGGTCAGCAAGGGGCGGGCAGTCCGTGCAGGCGACGCCGACGGCCACCCCTTCCAGGGACAGCCGGACCGCTTCCTTCGTCTGGAACATCAGGGTCGCCCGGCCCGCCTCGGCGGCGCCGGCCGCCACCAGAAACGCGACGGTGACCTTCTCCGGGTCCTCCAGACCCGTCGTAAGGCTGATCACTGCTCTGCCTGCCATTGCTGCCTCGATTCGGAGTAGCTGGTCATGCCCTGTCACTGGTGCTGGCCGCATCACGGCTGGGCGGCCAGGGGACGGAAGCCAGAGCACAGCACGCGCATCCAGGTGATCCGGCCCGCCGTGAGGTCGAAATACGCTTGCTGCTCGACGACGAAGCTGCCGCCGGAGTTCGCCAGCCGGAGCCGGTAGCCGAGCCGGCGCCGGTAGCCGAGCCGGCGCCGGTCACCGACGATGCCGGTCTCGACCGCCTCGGCCCGTTCGATGACGTCACCGGGCCCGAACCACGTGCCCGAGATCACCTCATCGACCACCTCGGCGGGCGTCCGTGCCTGCCAGACCCGGCCGGGAGTCATCGCCTGGAAGTCGACCTCGTCGCCGAACATGGCCCGCAGGGCGGCCGCGTCTTTGGCGGCCAGCGCCGCGGCGAACTTGTGCCCGAATCCCCCGGTGGCCGCGGCGGAGAGTTCTTCGAGATCATCCACGCGCACTGTCATGTCCTTTCCTTGCTGCTGGCACCAGCATCGCCGCGGCGGGGCGCGCAGGCATCCGTGCTCAGCACGGATCGTGCGTCCGTGTGGTTTGCAAAGATGTGACCATGCAGCTCGCAGCGCAGGCTCGCCTGGCCACAGCCGGGGTCACGGCCCGGGAGGCGGAGATACTGCAGGCAGTCGGCCAGCGGCTGACGAACCGGGAGATTTCCGCCCGGATGTTCATATCCGTCCGCACGGTGGAGAGCCACGTCTCCTCACTGCTGCGCAAGCTCGGGCTCCCCGATCGGCCGGCCCTGGTCCAGCTCGCCCAGCGGCTCCCTGCTGAGCTCGTCCTGCCCACGTCCACGACGAGCTTCGTCGGCCGGGCTGACGAACTCGCCGGGCTGAGCCGCATGCTGGCCACGAGCACCCTGGTCACGCTCGTCGGCCCGGCGGGATGCGGCAAGACCCGGCTGGCGCTGGAGGCCGCCCGTGGCTGGCGTGACGAGGCACGGATCGTCGACCTGTCGTCCGCGGCGGAGCGTGACGTCGAGGCGCTCATCGCGACCGGGCTTGGCATCGGCTACGAGGCCCGCGATCTGGTCGCCGCCGCCCGGGTCGCGCACGCGGGCAGCAATCTGCTGGTGGTCGTCGACAACTGTGAGCACGTCATCGGCACCGCCGGGGAGGCGCTCGGCGCACTGGCCAGAGCCGTCCCGGGCCTGCATCTGCTGGCCACCAGCCGCGAGCCGCTCGCCGTTGATGCCGAGCGGGTGCTGCCGCTCAGGCCGCTCGGGGTGCCCGCCGGGCCAAGCCCCCAGGATGTGCTGGCAAGCCCGGCCGGCCAGCTCTTCACCGACCGGGCGCTGGCCGCCTCCCCCGGATTCCGCCTCGACGAGGCGTCCGCGCCGCATATCGCGGCTATCTGCGGCCGTCTCGACGGGCTGCCGCTGGCGATCGAGCTTGCCGCCGCCCGGGTCCGCAACCTCGACGTCATGGAGCTCGCCGAAGGCCTGATGCACTGGTCAGGTGTCCTGGAGCGGCCCACCGGAACTGGGCGGCACAGGTCCCTGTCATCGGCGATCGAGTGGTCGTGGCAGCTGCTCGACGACACCGAACGCGGCCTGCTGGGCCGTCTGGCTGCCCTCCCTGGCGAGTTCACCCTCGCGCTCGCCGAGATCATCGGCCCCCGGCCGGCCACCGGCGACGCCCGGTCCACCCTGCTGCGGCTGGTCGAGCAATCGCTGGTCAGCATGCGGCTGCCGGCCGGTGAACCAGCGCGGTACTGGCTGCTGGCAGTCATCCGGGCATTCGCCGCCGAACATGCCGACCCGGCAGCGGATGAGGAGGTCGGCAGAGCGCACGCGCTGTTCTGCCGTGACGCCGCCGCGGCCGCGGCCCATGCTCACTACCATCCGACGCCGGCCACACCGCCCCGCGCAGGCTTCGACGAACCCAACTTCCTCGCTGCCCTGGCCTGGTCGGCAGCGCATGACCCCGGCCTGGCGGACAGCCTGCTGGTGTCCATCAGCCGCCTCACCGAACTCGAGCCGAGCCGGTCGGCCCTCGAGCTGATCCATGACGTCGCTGCCCGCTGCCCGCCCGACTGGAGCAGTGAAGCGCTGGCCCGGGCGGGGGTGACAGTTGCCTTCCTGAGCCTCGACCATGCGGAGCAGCTCGCTGGTAAGAGCCGTCTCGCCGCTGCCAGCGAACGGGACAACGCGTTCGCCAGCTGGGCCAGCGGCTGGGTCCACGCGTACCGCCATGAGGAGAGCGCGGCGGTGGCGGCTCTTGATCAGGCGATCTCCTATGCCAGGGTTGCTGGGGACCCGTGGCTGGAGGCTTCCGCGCTGCAGGCTCGTGGCGTGGCGCGAGGACGTGCGGACGACGCTTTCGCCGACTGGGAGCAAGCCGTCACCCGGTTCGTGGTCTCCGGTGACCTGACGCACGCAAGCAATGTCCGGTACATGCTCGCCAGCCGGGCGGTGGAGACTCACACCCGCCTGCGGGACGTGCCGGTCTGGCTGGACGGGTGTGAGTCGTACGCCTCCGGCCACGGCCTGAAGCACGAACTGGCCCACGTCCAGCGCGCCCGGGCCAGCTATCAGCGGATCACGGGTCACCCCGACGAGGCCCGGCGGTTGCTCGACGCTGCCCTTCCGGTCTTCCGGCATGCCGGCGACTTCCGCTGCGTCGCGCGGGCACTCCTTGAGCTGACCCAGCCCCCCTTGACTCAGGACCCGGCGGCAGCGGCCGATCTTCTTCTCCAGTCCTTGCGCGCCGCCACCATCGCAAGTGGCCCTGCCATGCACGCACGTGTCCTGGCCAGGCTCCTGGCAGCGGCAGCTTCCGCGGGCGATCTGGTGCTCGCCGCCCGGTGCCTTGGCGCGCTCGAAGCGCCCGGCGGGCCGGCCAGCCACGAAACCGCCGATCCTGCCGCCGGGCCTGCCGTGGATCCAGGGCTCGAGCGCACCCTGCGGGAGCCGGGCTATGCCACCTTCGTCAGCGAGGGCCGCGCTGGCGGGATCGACCTGATCACCACGCTCTACCCACGCTGACCCAATTGGGCGGGTTGGCGGGTGGCAGCGTACCCGCCCGTGTCATCGTTCTGGCATGAGACCCTCACGGCGGGCCTTCCTCGGCCTGGCCGCTGCCGCCGCGGCGCCAGCGGCCCTCGCCACGGCGGGGGGGCTGGCCGGGTGCAGCAGCCCGGCACGCTCCCCGGGCCGGCAGCCCTTAACGCCCAGGCCGCTGACACCCAGGCCGCGGGTGAGCGAGAAATCGCTTCCCGGTGACCCGCACTGGAATATCAGGCACCTCGGTGCCCCGCACGCGATGATGGGCTACGCCGGGCAGGCCAGCGTGCTGCCCGGCGAGCCGGTCACCGTCTACGCGTCCACCACCGCGCGCTCGTTCACGGTGAGCGCGTTCCGGATGGGCTGGTACGGCGGCGACCGGGCCCGGCTGGTGTGGCGGTCGGGGACCGTGCCCGGGCACCGGCAGCGCAGGCCCAGCCTGATCAGGACGACCAGCACGGTGGAAGCGCACTGGGGACCGTCGCTCACCGTGCCGACCGGCGGCTGGCCGGAAGGCTGCTACCTGCTGCGGCTGGACGCGGAGTCGGGCGCGCAGCGGTTCATCCCGGTGACCGTCCGGTCGGCCAGCACCGCCGGCAAGATCGTGATCAAGAACGCGGTGGAGACCTGGCAGGCCTACAACACCTGGGGCGGCTACGACCTGTACAACGGGCCCGGCGGCCCCGCTGACTACACCAACCGGTCGCTGGCGGTCAGCCTGGACCGGCCCTACGACGCCAACGGCGCCTACATGTTCCTCTACCACGAACGGAAGCTCATCGAACTGGCCGAACGACTCGGCCTGCCGCTCGCCTACGTCACCGGCATGGACATCGACGCCGACCCGCACCTGCTGGATGGCGCCAGTGCGCTCGTCACACCCGGGCACGACGAGTACTGGTCGCCGCCGGAGCGGGCTCACGTCACCGCGGCCAGGGACGCCGGCCTGAACATCGGCTTCCTCGGGGCGAACACGATGTTCCGGCGGACCCGGCTGGCCAGCACCCGGCTGGGTGAACGGCGGCTGGTGATCTGCTACAAGACGAGCTACCTGCAGGACCCGATGTACGGGAAGGACAACGCGCTGGTCACCAGCGACTGGCGGGGANNGAGTACGACCGGGTCAACCCGGGGGCACCCGTGGAGCGGCCTATCCAGATCCTTTCTCACTCGCCGCTGACCTGCCGGGGCGTCAACAGTTACTCGGACTCGGCCTACTACACCCACCACCGTGGGGCCGGGGTGTTCAACTCCGGGACGATGCGCTGGGTGGCATCCTTCGGCGGGCTTCACCACTTCGGCCTGAACCGGCGCACTGCCGCCTTCACCAGACAGGTGACTACCAACCTGCTGCACGGCTTCGCCGACGGCCCGGCGGCGGCGAAGTACCCCGCACACGACAATCTGCAGGCGATGCAGGAATGGGCCGGCGACCCGATCGCCGCCCAGCACAACCTCTGGCCGCCCACCCGGCTCTGACCGGCGGCCACCCGGGTAACAGCTCACCGAACACCCGGGCACGGCGCAACGGCTAATTGTCAAAAAATGGGCAATATGGTTCCCGGGGCGGCAAGGCGGGCGATGAAGGTAGCGTTACCGCCTGTCGGCAAGGAGCAAGCAATGCTGTCCCACGCGCCCTGGCGCACGCACGCCACGCCCGCACGGTCCGGCGATGCATCAGGCGGGCGGCGGCTGCCCTGGCGGGTACCTGCGGTCGCGACGGCGCGCCAGCACTGGCTGCTGTCCGCGCTGCTTGCCGCGGGGGTAGCACTGCGGGTGCTGGCCGTGGCCGCCTACCACCCGGCGCTGATCTACGTCGACACGCTCAAATACCTGTACGGCGCATATCCCGGCGCCGAACCACTCGGGTACACGGTGGTCCTGAAGGTCATCCTGCTGGCCGGTGATCTGGGGACCGTCGCGGTGATCCAGCATCTGCTCGGCCTGGCGATGGCCATCACCTTGTACGCCGTGCTGCTGCGCCGTGGTGTGGCCCGCTGGCTGGCGGCCGTGGCCGCCGCGCCGGTGCTGCTGGATGCCTACCAGCTGCAGATGGAGCAGACGATCATGCCCGACGCCTGGTTCGAGGCGATGATCGTGGCAGGCCTGGCTGTGCTGCTCTGGCGGCCAGCGGTGACCATGCGCTTCGCGGTCGCGGCGGGCCTGATCCTGGGATCGTCGGCGACCATCAAGCAACTGGGCGAGCTGCTGATCCTGCCCGCGGTGGTCTATCTGCTGGCGGCTGGCGGCGGATTGCGCCGCGCCATCGGCCCCTCGGCCGCGCTGTGCCTGGCCTTCGCCGTGCCGGTGCTCGGCTACTGCAGCGTGTCCTATGCCCGGACCGGGCATTTCTGGCTGGCCCACGGGCAGAGCCACGCCGGCCGGCTGGCCGCCGCGGCCGACTGCGCCACGCTGAAGCTGCCCGCGGCCGTGCGGCCACTGTGCCCGGCACCTGCCGAGCAGGCACAGGGTCCGGACTGGCTGGAGCATTCGGGTCAGTCACCGCTGTACGCGACCGTCGTCCCGGCTGGCACGAGGGGCAGGCTGATCTCCGAGCTGGACTCGGCGGTGGAAAGCCAGCAGCCGGGGCGGGTGGCGGTCTCGATCGCCGAAGATTCGCTGCGCCTGTTCGGGCTGACCCGGACACCGGCTCTGTGGGTCACGCCCATCTCGCGCTGGCAGTTCCAGGCCAGTTACCCGACCTACCCGCCGTGGATCAGCATCTGCCCGGCCGGGCATCTCAGTGCCCAGGACTGCCTGGCCGAGCAGCACGCCCTCCAGAAGAGGGTGGCTCCGGTCAGCGACATGCTGCTGCGGCCGGGCGGGACGATTGTGGTGGGCGTGCAGCGGCAGGCATTCGGGATGTTCCATGCGGCCACGCTCCGCCCCTCCTACGGCGGCCAGGCCCAGGTGAACAGGCCCGTGGCCGCGTTCCTGCGGGCCTACCAGCTCGATGGTGGCTACACCCCCGGCCCGCTGCTGGCCCTGTTCGCCCTGGCCGGCCTGGCCGGCTCGCTGCTCGCGGCGTTCCCCCGCGCACCCGGCCCCCGCTCGCGCGGGCTCGCCCTGGCCTGCCTGCTGTTCACCGGCACCGCGGCCGTTGTCCTGCTGGCGCCGGACGTCTATGAGTTCTCCTGGCGGTACCAGCTCCCCGCCGTCGTCACACTCGTGCCAGCGGGCGTACTAGGCATCGGCGCCGCGGCCAGCCTGCGGCGCCACCAGGCCGATCTCGGCAAGAACCTCTTCGGCCGGCCGCGGGTTCGTCCGGAACCCGGCGGCGATCCCGGCGGCGAGCGATGACCTGAGCGCCGCCCGGTCGGGTGACCGCACGAAGGTGCGGGCCCAGCGGCGCAGCGTCGAGCCCCCGTACAGAACACGCTCCACCGGGGTCAGCGGTGAGCGCGACTTGAGTGTCCAGATCTTGTTCCGGACCTCGTAGAAGAAGCGTGGCCCGGGGTCGGTGTCGGTCGAGCCGAACGTCGCCGTCTTGTGCACCACGACGCTGGCCGGGCAGAGCAGCCCGGTGTTGCCGCGCAGCAGCCGGGTGGTGAACTCGAAGTCGTCGTTCCACAGGAAATAGTCGGCCTGCGGCAAGCCGCGCCGCCTGCACACGCTGGCGTCCACCAGGATCGAGACGAACGACGCGGAACGGATCGGCAGGCAGCCGGCGGCTCCCGCCGCCAGGCGCTGCGCCGTGGTCGCAAATGGCTTGGTGCGCGGCGTGTTCATCGGGTGCGCGCGCCCGTCGGTCCAGACCACCCGGCTGGCGATCAGCGCGGGAGGCCGGCCCGGATAACCCCGGCGCGCCGCCAGCATCTCCCGCAGCGCGTCTGGTGCGGGCACGGTGTCGTCGTCCATGAACCAGATGAGATCGGCGGCGCTGGCGAGGGCCAGCGCGGCGCCATAGGCGAACCCGCCCGCTCCGCCGCAGTTCCGGGCGAGCTCGGCGAGCTGCACGGACGGGAAGCGGGTGCGTACCGCGGCAGCTGTCTGGTCCGCCGAGGCGTTGTCGACCACGATCACCGCATCTGGCGTGCGGCTCTGCTCATGCACGGCAGCCAGCGCCTCAAGCAGCAGCTCCCGCCGGTTGTGTGTGACCACGACAGCGATCACACGCGGCGGGCCGCCCGCCGCCGCCGGGCCGACGCCGCCGGGCATGTCAGGAACGTCTCCCCGCCCGGCGGCGTTCCAGCGCCCGCCAGGCCAGCACCCGCAGGTGGCGCACGGCGGGAGAGTGGCTGCTGAGCTCGCGCACGGCCCGCTTGATCCGCGGCGAGGAGGCGACCGTTGATTCGACCCGGTTGACCAGCCCACGGTGCCCGGCCGGGCTCCGCTGCGGCGAGGCAGCTGGGAACTCCCTGCGGTACTGGTTGACCAGCAGTGCCGCCGCTGCCTGCACCGCCGCGTCGAGCACCTGCCCGGGCGGCTGGTCAGCGGGACCGGTGGCCGGCCCAGCGGCCGGCGGAGGCCGCAGTTCAGCGAGATCGCCGACGAGGTCGTACCCGGAGCCGCCCAGCCCGGCGATGAGGATCTCCGCTTGTTCTCTGGCCCAGGTGCCGCGCCCGGGGGGGAGGATGAGGCTCGCGCCGCGGGGCCGGGCGGCCAGCGCCTGGTGCGCTACACCTTCTTTGACGTTCCACATGTAGAACCAGTCGGGGACCTCGTCCGGCAGCGCCTGGTTCAGCCGCCGCAGGAATTCGGTCTCCGGCATCCCGAGCGAGGAGTTCGCCCGGGCGCGGGTGAGGTCGACGATCCCCGGGTCGATGCCGAGCAGGGACGAGAAGCGCTGCCACAGCAGCCCGTGGCCCGATCCCCGGGGCGGGGTCGTGATCACGTGTACCCGTTCGGGCGGGACGTGCCGGGACCAGATACCGAGGATCGCCATCGTGTCGTGCACCCGCCAGAACCACCACTGGCGCCGGTCGTCATCGGCCGACTCCCGGTCGATCACGTCGCCGAGCCAGTCCTCCCACGCGCGGTCGTTGCGGTGCTTCACGGTCTCCTGCCACTCGGCGGGCAGCAGTGTCGCGATGTCACGCACGGTGAGGACGATGTGCGCCTCGGCCGGGTCCAGCGATCTCACCGCGCGGTCGGCCTGCCGCGCGTCCGCCGCCGAGAAGAGCTCATGCGAGATGACGGCGACCCTGGCCGCCTGCCGCGCCTCGCGGGCCAGGATGTCCCACTCACCGGTCCAGGACCCGGCCGGGTCGGTGGCCAGCTTCTGGATGCCGCGCAGATCCTGGCTGGCGCGGAAGTGGTCCTGCGGGTGATGACCCGGCAGCACGACACCGTGTGCCGCGAGCACTTCCCGGTTACGCCACATGACCTGCTGCAGGAACGTTGTGCCCGTCTTGGGCTCGCCGATGTGCAGGAAGACCCTGGGCCGGGGATCCGGGCCGGGCGCGCCGTTGCCGGCGGCGGCCGGGGCGGGATCGGAGCCGGGGCTGGACTCCGTGACGTGCGCTGCCAACTGAACACCTCGCGGGAGGTCGGGGGCGCGCCGTGGTCATGGTGAACCGCCGCGCGGGTAGGGATGTCACCGGAGACTACCCAGAAAAATCATCACATATGTTGGCGTAAAGTAGCGTTCACGTAATGGTGTGTATTTATACAGGAGGAAGCTTACTGGCGGTCAGCATGGGAGCCTACGTTCAGGTCCGCACCGACCCGCGCCGCTGGCCTCGTGCCGCCGCCACCTCGTCGCAGTGCGCGATACCTGGACACTGAAAGGCGAGTCCCCGCATGCACGAGCCCTTCTCACTCCTGGTCCCGGTGTACGACGGCGACCGGCCCGACCACATCCGGCGAGCGTTCCGCAGTGCTGTCCACGACCAGACCGTGCGCCCTGACCAGGTGATCATCATCCGGGACGGGCCGGTCCGCGCTGAGCTGGCCGAGTGCCTGGACGAACTGAGCACTGACAGCCCGGTACCGCTGACCCTCGTCCCGATGCCCCGCAACAGCGGTCTCGGGCCTGCCCTCGACCAGGGGCTGGCCGCGAGCTGGTTCGACGTGATCGCCCGGATGGACGCCGATGACGTGGCGATGCCGCACCGCTTCGAGGTCGAACTGCCGCTCATCGAGCACGCGGATATCGTCGGAGCCGGCCTGCTGGAATTCGGCGAGGACACCGACGACATCGTCGGGCAGCGTGTCCCGCCCACCGATCCCGACCAGATCCGGCGCTACGCCCGGATGCACGACCCGTTCAACCACCCGACTGTCGTCTTCCGGCGGCACGCGGTCCTCGCGGCGGGTGGCTACGGCGATCTTCCGCTCATGGAGGACTACGCGCTGTTCGCCCGCATGCTCCAGGGCGGCGCGCGAGCCGTCAACGTGGCGGAGCCGCTGGTCTACTACCGCGTTGGCGCCAGCGCCTTCAAGCGGCGGGGCGGCACCGGTCTGCTGCGCTCCGAACTGCGGCTGCAGCGCGAGTTCCTGCGGCGTGGGTTCACCTCACATGCCGAGTATGTGCGCAACGTGATAGTCCGCGGCGGCTACCGGCTGATCCCGTGGTGGTGCCGCCGGGCGGTGTACCGCTCGCTGATCGCGCTGTACGGCACCCGCCTGGCCCGGGGACCGGCGGGGCCGCCCGGGCCCGCTGAGCCCGGGCCGGCGGAGTGGGAGTACACCGCACAGTGGCAGGAGCCCGATGACCTGGAATACCTGGAAATGTTCACCGCCCGTCCCGGCGTGAGCCGCCACCGGTGAACTGAGTGAATATCGATCTCGCCATCGTCGGGTCCGGCTTCTTCGGGCTGACCATCGCGGAGCGCTGCGCCAGCGATCTTGGGCTGCGCGTGCTTGTCATCGAGCGCCGCCACCACATCGGCGGGAACGCCTACAGTGAGCCAGAACCACTGACCGGGATAGAAATACACCGCTACGGCGCACATCTATTCCATACCTCGAATGCCCGGGTCTGGGAGTACGTCAACAGGTTCACGGCCTTCACCGGATATCAGCACCGCGTGTTCACGATCTGCCAGGGCCGGGTGTATCCGCTGCCGATCAATCTCGCCACCATCTGCGGGTATTTCGGCACGGCAATGTCCCCGGACGAGGCGCGGAGGCTGATCGCCGGGCAGTCCGCCGAGGTGGACAGTGATCACGCCGTCAACCTCGAGCAGAAGGCCGTGTCCATGATCGGGCGGCCACTGTACGAGGCGTTCTACCGCGGCTACACCTACAAGCAATGGCAGACCGATCCGGCCGACCTGCCCCCGGAGATCATCACACGGCTGCCGGTGCGGTACACGTTCGACAACCGCTACTTCAGCGACACCTACGAGGGGCTGCCGGCCGGCGGCTACACGGCCTGGGTCGAGCGCATGATCGATCACCCCAACGTCGAGGTGCGGCTGAACACCGACTTCTCGGACATGCGATCAGCCCTGGTGGGAAATGTGCCGGTGGTGTACACCGGCGCGCTCGACGCCTACTTCGGATACGCCGCGGGTGACCTGGGCTGGCGCACCCTCGACTTCGGCACCGAGGTGCTCGCCACGGGGGACTTCCAGGGAACGCCCGTCATGAACTACGCGGACGCCGACGTCCCCTTCACCCGCATCCATGAGTTCAGGCACTTCCACCCTGAGCGTGACTGGTACCCGAAGGACAAGACAGTGATCATGCGTGAGTACTCGCGCTTCGCCAGCCGCGGCGACGAGCCTTACTACCCGATCAACACCGCGGAGGACCGGGCACGGCTGCTGACCTACCGGGAGATGGCAGACCGCGAGCCGGGCGTGCTCTTCGGCGGGCGGCTGGGCACCTACAAGTACCTCGACATGCACATGGCGATCGGATCGGCACTGAGCATGTACCACAACCGCCTGCGGCCTTTCTTCGCGCAGCGCGTGCCGCTCACCGGGCAGGTGCCAGGACGTGACTGACCAGCACAGCAGCGGCCGGCCCGGCAGCGGCCAGCAGCGGGCAGGCCGCGGCCTGCGCGTCCTGCAGCGGGTCGTCTTCCCCGGCGAGGACCTCGACGTCGTCCCGCTGTACGTCGAGACCAACCCCGAACGCGGCGCTGCGGAACTCGCCGCCGAGCTTCTGGCCGAGTCGCTCACCAACCGCAAAACGATCACCCCTGCCCCGGCAGCCGCCAACACTGCGGTCGGTGAGACGCAGTCGAGCATCCACTTCGGCGCCGGGCTGCCCGCCCATTCCGCCGCGGAAACCCTGCCCCGCCGCAGCGCGGTGATCACCGGGGGGCGCCGCGTCTCGTTCGCCACCTACTTCAACGCGTTCCCGGCGAGCTACTGGCGCCGGTGGACAACCGTGGGCAGCGTGACGCTGCGGATCCGCCTCGCCGGTGAGGCGACGGTTGTCCTGTACCGCTCGACCGCCAGAGGCCACAGCCACCCGGTCGAGACCATCAAGGTCGAGACCGACGGCCCGGAGACGATCGAGCGCACGCTGCCGCTGACGCCGTTCATCGACGGCGGCTGGTACTGGTTCGACATCGTGGCCGGCCCGCGGGGGACGACCCTGATCGAGGCGGACTGGGCAGCGCCGGCCACCCCCGTCACCGGACGGATCAGTATCGGCATCACCACCTTCAACCGGCCCGGCTTCCTGCTCGACCAGCTGCGCACGCTGGGCGAGGCGCCGGAGGTGCTG
>DPMS01000329.1:0-810 GCA_003541285.1 Actinomycetota bacterium | reverse complement strand
CTGCTGCACGCGTTCGCCGAGACCGTCGCGCCTTACCCCTGGTGGTGGGGCGCCGCACCGAACACCAAGGCCAGGCACGATTTCGGGCGCCGGAACCTGCGCAACACCCCGTGGCTGCACCGCCGCGCTGACGCCGACTACAACGGCTGGTGGATGTGCCTGATCCCGACACAGATCATCAAGGAGACAGGCCTCTCCCTGCCGGTCTTCATCAAGTGGGACGACGCGGAATACGCCCTGCGCGCCAGGAAGGCCGGCTACCCGACCGTGTCCATGCCGGGTGTGGCCGCGTGGCACATTCCCTGGGGGGACAAGAACGACGCGCTGGACTGGCAGGCCTACTACCACCAGCGCAACCGGCTGGTCACCGCGTTGCTGCACTCGCCGTTCAAACGCGGCGGCAGCCTCATCGGGGAGAGCGCGGAACGGCAGNNTCCAGAGCCTGCTGTCGATGCAGTACTCGACGGCCGAGCTCAGGCTGCTGGCGATCACCGATGTGCTGTCCGGGCCGGATCACCTGCACCGGGAGCTGGCTACCAAGATGGCCGGCCTGCGGGAACTCCGCATGCGGTTCCCCGACGCACGGGCCGCATCCGACATCGAGAGCTTCCCGCCGGCCCGGAGGAAGGCACCGGACAATCTGAAGGATTCCACCACCCCGACCAGCAAGGCCGGCCTGCTGGCGAAGGCCGCGGCCGGGACAGCGCGTCAGCTCAGATCACCGCGGAAGGGTGCGCGGCAGCGGCCGCAGATGGCCCTGCCGTACCAGGACGCGTCCTGGTGGGTGCTGGTCAAGCTGGACAGCGCGCT
>DPMS01000375.1 GCA_003541285.1 Actinomycetota bacterium | reverse complement strand
CGCATGACCGGCCCGAACGTCGGGGCCACTGCGGGACCGATGAAATACAGCCCCGGCACCGTGGACTGATAGTCGGCGCCGACGGCCGGAGTGCCTGCCACCGTGCGCAGCCGCGGGCGCAGCTGATCGCCGAGGAACGCCAGCCTGTTCAGGTCGGACCGGTACCCGGTGGCCGCGATGACGTGATCAGCGGCGAGTTCGCGCCAGCCACCGTCGCGGCTGGCCAGGCCCAGCGCCACCCCAGCCGAACCGGCCTTGGCCCAGCTCACCGTCTGGCCGGCCAGGATCGGGATGACTCCTTCCACCCGGGCCCGCAGCCAGCTTGCCCCGGCCGGCCCGAGCGCGGTCCTGGCCCGGTAGATCCGGGTCGCCTGGGGCAGGTGCCGGAAGAGCTTCGGGTGCCGCGAGTAGAACCACGTGCTCCAGCCGGACCCCAGCCCGGCCTCGGGCTCGGCGATCCGCTGCCAGACCGGCCGGTCCGGGGCCAGCGGCGGCCCGTTCCACACCACATCCAGTTCCCGCATCACGATCTGGGCGCTGGCACCGTGCTCGTGCAGCAGCGCTGCGGTTTCCAGCGCCGACTGGCCCGCCCCGACCACGGCAACCTGCTGCCCGCGCAGCACCGACAGGTCGGTGTGGGCGCTGGCGTGGGTGACCCGCGAGGCGGGAAGCCCGGCGAACTCGTCCGGGACATGGGCGAAGTGCTCGATCCCGGTGGCGACCACGACCCGCCGGGCGCGGAACCTCTCCCCGGTGCCCAGGGTCACCCCGAAGCCGTCCCCGGCCGGGGCGATCCCGGTGACCAGGGTTTCCTCCAGGCCGGGCACGAGCTCGGCGGCGAACCACCGGCCGTAGGAGATGAAGGTCGACAGCGGCACCGGCAGGCCGTAATCGGCATAGGGCTGCCCGCTGGTCCGGCAGAACGCTGCCAGCGTGTGCGTGCCGTCCGGATCGGAGAGGTTGGAGGCGAATCCTTGCGACTTCAGGAACATGCCCTCGGGCATCGCGGTCCGCCAGGGATGCATCACCATCCCGAACGCCCGGAAGTTCACACCGGCCCGGCGCAGGTGCGCGGCAAGCGAAAGCCCGTAGGGGCCTGCCCCCACAATGGCCACGTCGGTGTCAGTCATCATCATCCCCCTTGGTGAGAGTCGGCGGGCCTGCCTTCCGGCCCGCGGGGTCCGGCGCTGCGGGCCGGAAGGTCGTGCCGTCAGGACTGGCCGGCTGTGGCCGGCCCGGCAGGGCGGGGCCGCGCCCCTCAGCCAGCCGGCCGGGCCGGAAGCGGGGCTCGCCCGCGTAGCGGCCGCCCGGCCGGGTGAGCCGGCGGCTGACCGCGCGCCAGCCCATCCGCGCGCACATCAGGCCGAAGGGCCGCAGGTCGTCGCGGGCGTACCAGGCGGTCTCGTCCACCGCCCGCACCGAGTCCAGCCAGGCCCGCAGCCCGAGTTCACCGCGCCGCCAGTACCCCAGGGCGCCGAGCGGGTCGTAGTTCTCCACCAGGAAGCGGCGTCCNNCGGGCGTCACGGCGCAGGTCCAGGTCGGCGATGCCCTGATAGGACAGCCGCGCCAGCAGCACGCGCATGTCCTCGCGCAGATCGTCGTTGCGGACCGCACGGCCCAGGCTGGTCAGGCCGGCCTGGGCGGGGTAGGAGCGGTCCTTGATCCCGGTGAAGGCCGCCCGGCTGGCCGAGCCGGCGTCGCAGTAGCCGTGGAAGAACCAGTCGTCCCCCGGCCCGCCGGGCACGTACTCCTGGAGCATCAGTCCCGCGCCAGCGCGTTCGCGGGCACGCAGGACGCCGTCGAGTTCCGCCTGGCTGGTGATGATCGTGGTACTGCGCAGCCGGGAACCCGCTGCCCGCCACGGCGTGGTCAGCTTGGCGATCAGCGGGAAGCCCATCAGGGCGGCGAATTCGCCGGCCTGGCCGGGCGCGTCCGCCAGGGCCGTCAGCGGTGCGGGCACGCCCAGTTCCTGGCACAGCGCATACAGCGAGTACTTGCCGGCCAGCCGCCTGGGCAGGCCGGCCGGCGGTGCCGGGAAAAGGAACGATTCCCGCAGCGAGCCGCCATGCTCGGCAAGGAAGATCGCCCCCGCATCATCGGTTGGGATCAGCACCGCGCGGCGGCCGATCAGCTCGGCGAGGCGCATCAGCCCCGCGAGCGTGCGTTCTGCCTGATCGGGATCGGGCCGCCAGAACAGGCGCCCACGCAGGTAGCGGGAGTTCGCGGCAGGTGCCCACCGCGCCTCATGGACCCCGTACACGGGAACGCCGAGCCGGCCCAGGCTGCGGATCGCCCCCAGCCCCCCGTGGTGCAGCACATTCGGGTCGAACTTCAGCACCACCGCCGGGGTGGTGGTGTCGGCTCCGGACAGGCTGGTCGTCATCACGGCCCGGCCTCTCAGACCACCGTCCGGTGAGGGGCCAGGTCGAACTGGTAGGTGGCGTCCAGCACCCGCGGGCAGTCCGCCACCCACGAGTAGCTGACCCCGGGGTGGACAGTGTGCACGATCGCGAGGTCGAAACCGGAGCCCTGCGGGGCGGCCACGCTTTCCAGGACGCCGCCACCGGGCAGGTCGATCACGGGTACCAGCGGGTCGTAGCAGCTGACGTCGGCGCCCTGGTCCAGCAGGCCGGCGATGAGCGGGAGCGCGGGAGATTCCCGCAGGTCGCGGACCCCGGCCTTGTAGCTGGCGCCGACCACGACGACCCTGGCCCCGGCCAGGTCCTGCCCGTCGGCGGCGAGCACCTCCCGGGCCCGCTGCGTGACCCGGGCCGGGCGCAGGTCGATCGACCGCATCGCCTGCTTGATCAGCGGCAAGCTCCGGCCGGAGCTGGCCAGCTGCCACAGCAGGTAGTGGGGATCGCAGGGGATACAGTGCCCGCCCACCCCGGGCCCGGGAAACGCGCCGAGGAAGCCGTAGGGCTTGGTCCCCGCGGCGAGTGTCACCTCGACCGGGTCCAGGCCCAGCGCGCCGCAGGCGTCGGCGAACTCGTTGGCCAGCGCCAGTGAGACGGCGCGGAAGACGTTCTCGTACAGCTTGGTCGCCTCGGCCGCATCCGGCGAGCTCACCAGGTACACCACGTCGGTCAGGTGACCGACCACCCAGGCCGCCCGGCCGGTGCACGCCTTGGTGGCCCCACCCACCACGCGCGGGGTTTCCCGCTGCACGTGGTCGGGATTGCCGGGGTCGATCCGCTCAGGGCTGAAGGCCACGAACACATCGGTCCCGGCCACCAGCCCGCGTGCGGCCAGCGGCTCGGTGAGCAGTTCGGTGGTGGTGCCTGCGTAGGTGGTGGAGGTGAGGATGATCGTCTGCCCGGCCCGGGCGTGGCTGACCACCGCGGCGCAGGCGCCGCGCAGGGCGGCCAGGTCAGGGACCCGGGAGTCGTCCACCGGGGTGGGCACGCAGATGATGACCGCGTCGGCCGCGGCGATCGCGGCCATGTCGCTGGTCAGCTCGAGCGTGCCGTCCGCCAGGGCGGCCACCAGCCGCGGCCGGTCGGTCTCGGCCAGGTCGGCGTCATGCGCGGCGATGGCGGCGAGCCGGTTTTCGCTGATGTCGACGCCGATGATGCGCGGGCACCGGCCGTGCAGGGCGAGCGCGGTCGGCAGCCCGACGTAGCCCAGCCCGACGATGGCCACCGACCATGTGCCTGCGTTATGCCCGCTGCCGTTCCCGTTTCCGGGCCCGGCTGCAGGCAGATCGGTGACGGGCAGCTGGTAGGAGACGAGCTTGCCGTGAAGCTGCCGCTCCCTGCCGTTGACCGCGAGCGAAAGCCGGTGCTCAGACACGATGTGGTTCCCCCCTGACCCAAACGGCGGGATGTCCCCGCCGGCCTCTATTTGGGTGACGTAGCACCGACCCTGCCAGCGGCGTCCCCCTCGGAAGTACGCCAATCGGGGTAGCAGACCTACGCTGAGTGATGGAAAGCCGGCCGCCCCTGGCGGCGGTAGTCCCAGGTCAGGCGGTGGCGGATCGCCTTCGCCCACAGCCGCCAGGGCGAATCCGCGTCGCCGACGTAGGTGCGGGGCAGCGCGTGACGGCCGGTGTGGGCACTGCGCCAGATGGCGCAGCCGTACTCGTAACCGGCCACCCGCACGCCCGCCACGACACGCTCGTCGACGTCCCCGTACGGGTAGCAGAAGCCCGCCACCGGCTGGCCGCTCACGCCCTGCAGGACCGCGCGGCTGTTCTCAACCTCCGCCGTCAGCGCCGGTGCGGACACCCCGGGCAGCGACACGTGCCGGAGCCCGTGCGAGCCGATCTCGATTCCGGCGTCCGCCACCTGCCGGACCTGCCGCGCCGTCATCAGCGGCTTGCGGGGTCCCCCGGCGTCCCAGGCATTGTCTCCGCCGAGCCGGCCGGCGATGACGAACACCGTCGCGCTGAACCCATGGCGGGCCAGCACGGGCAGGGCATGCTCGGTGAAGTCGGCATATCCGTCGTCGAAGGTGAGCCCCACCAGATTGCCCGCTGAGCCGCGCTCACGGGCCGCCAGCAGTTCCGCCACCGAGACCCCCCGCAGACCGCGCCGCCGCAGCCAGCGCATCTGCTGCGCGAAACGCTGCGGGCTCACCGTGACCAGGTATGGATCGTGCTGGTACGGGGTGACCGAGTGGTACATCAGTACCGCGGGCATGCTGCCGCCCGCCCATCCGGTGTAGCTGGTCCGGCCGTAACCGATCTGTTGTGCCATGTCGTTTGCCCCCTCGTGACTGACCGCTGCTGCGGGCAGGTTAGGGGCATGCGGATGCCTGGCAGCTCCGTTTTTCGGCTGGTTCTTGTTACCTCATCCGCAGGTGCGGGCCGCGCCCAGGCACCTCCGGTCACGGAGACGGCAGCGTGGCAGCACGTGCCACAGGCCGCCCGGCATATCCGGGCCCGATGCGTAGAGTTCGGCAATGCCCGACTATGACCGGGAAGCACGGCACTACGACGCGACCAGGGGTGGCGACGCCCGCGCGGAGGCTGCGGCCCAGGCCATCCGCACGCTCCTCCCGGCCAGGGAGCCTGGGGAGGCCGGGCAGGCTGGCGCGGCTGCCGGGCAGTTCACTGTGACCCGGCCGCTCACCGTGGCCGATGTCGGGTGCGGCACCGGCATTGTGACCATGCGCCTGGCCGGACCTGGCCGCAGGGTGCTCGGGATTGACCGGTCCGCCGGCATGGCCGCGGTGGCGGAGGCCCGGCTGCCGGGCAGGATCGCGCTGGGCAGCGCCCTGCGCCTGCCGCTGGCCGACGCGTCGGTGGATGTGGTCACCATGGTCTGGCTGCTCCACCTGCTGGACGAGGCCGGCTCCGCGGCCGCGATCGCGGAAACGGCCCGGGTGCTGCGGCCTGGCGGCTTCTTCATCACCACCGTCGCCAAGAACGAGGCCGCCTGGGCGACAGCGAACGATCTCGCCGCCCTGGTGGCCCCCGTGCAGGCCGCCCACGCCGGGCCGCCGACGGACGGCTTGTCCCGGGTGACCGGGCTCGCCGAGGGCCACGGCCTGCGGTTCACCGGAGGCAGCCGCTTCACCGGCTGCGGGCAGGGGCGCAGTCCCCGGCGATGGCGGGAGAACCTGCGCAGCGGCCGGATCAGCTGGGCCGGCAGAGCGGGCCAGGACCGGATAGCTGGGCTGTGCGCCGCCCTGGCTGCCCTGCCCGGCCAGGATGTGCCCCGGCCCGACCCCGTCTACCAGCTCGTCGCGCTGCACAAGAAAGGGGCAGCCTGACCGGAACCCGCTGACCCGGCCCGCCCTCAGACGTCCGCGACCCCACAAACATGATCACGGACGATTTGGTGCGCTATCTGCCGAGAATCATCCGCGATCATGAAGTAGCGATGGTCAGAGGTCGATGCTGGAGCCATCTTCCAGTTGGGCGAACGTCGCGCCAGTGGCGCCTGTCGCCATCGGGAGGAAGTTGTCCAGCACCTGATGACCGATGGTGCTGAGCAGGGCGTCGTGGATCCCGTACCCGCGCTGCGGCGCGACTGTCCGCGCGTAGTCGATCATCTCGGACAGCTTGAGCCAGGGCGCGTTGACGGGCAGCAGCAGCGTCCGCACCGGGTCCTCGGGCACGGTGAGCGCGTCGCCCGGATGGAAGACGTCACCGTCGAGCAGGAAGCCGACGTTGGCGATGATGGGGATGTCCTGGTGCAGCACCGCGTGCTCGGAGCCGTAGACATGCACGCCGAACCCGGCAGTGGTGAAGGCGTCACCGTGCGTGACCGTATGCACACGGTTCCCGTAGGCGGCGAACTGGCTGGCGACCGCCTCGGTCGACCACAGCTGCAAGCTGGGGTCGGTGGCCAGCGCAGCGCTCAGCTTGTCGGGCACCAGATGGTCGAAGTGCTCGTGGGTGATGAGGACCGCGTTCGCTCCGGCCAGGGCCTCCGGGTCGCTGAACGGGCCTGGGTCGATGACCAGCACCGCCCCGTCCTTGTCCAGCCGGACACAGGCATGTCCCAGTTTGGTGAGCCGCATCGTCACTTCCCTTGTACTCAACGGGTGCGAAGAACATACCGGAATCAGCCTTTACGAGATACCCCTTGCGGCACTGCGGCCGGCCGGCCACACCCGGGCGTGACGAACGGCGCACCACGGTTACCGTCCGGATCCCGTTGCGGATGACGGGCGATGAGCCCGCCGGGTGGGACGTGGTCGATAAGGGCTGCTAGAGCAGCCCGAACTGACCACGCCGGGCCAGCACCAGACCCGTTCCCCCCGCGCCGTGGTCAATGACGGTCGTGATAGCAGCCCTAACTGGCCACGCGCTACTCGGTCTGAGCCGCGACGTGGTCGATAAGGGCTGGCCACGACCCGTATTGACCACGTTCGCGCCTGCGCCTGGCTGGTCCTTGGCCGGTGTCGTCTTACCGGGTACCGCAGCAGTTTCTGACTCCGGAAGAAGCCGGCACGCGCGGTAGGTTGACATCGTCCCGATCGCACCACTGATACTGTTTTCATCCCCGCAAATCTCCCCAATGACCCACGACCAATCCTGACGCCAGCCGCTGCGTAGCCCCTGGCCCGCATCGGAAACGGCAGGCGCCGCTGGAGGCGCGATGAGCGAGGAAACTCCCACGGCACCAGGTCAGATCGGGGTCGGCTCGCGGCTGGCGGGCTACCGGTGCGAGAAAGAGATCGGCCACGGCGGCATGGCCGTCGTCTACCGCGCCTACGACGACCATCTGGACCGGCGGGTGGCGCTCAAGGTCCTCGCTCCCGAACTCGCCCGTGACGAAGTCTTCCGTGCCCGGTTCATCCAGGAGTCCCGGATTGCGGCAGCCACCGAGCATCCGCACATCATCCCGGTGTTCAACGCCGGTGAAGCCGACGGCGTGCTGTATATCGCCATGCGCTACGTGCCCGACGGGGACGTGCGTACGCTGATCGACCAGATCGGGCCGCTGCCTGTCGCGCGGGCATGCGCGCTCATCGCCCAGGTTGCCTCCGCGCTGGACGCGGCGCACGCCCGCGGATTGGTCCACCGTGACGTCAAGCCCACCAACATGCTGCTGGAGATCTCAAACCGGACCAGCCGGCCCGACCACCTCTACCTGTCCGACTTTGGGCTGGCCAAGCCCTCGTCGGCGGCTACCGGCCTCACGATGACCGGGCAGTTCTTCGGCACCGTCGATTACGTGGCGCCCGAGCAGATCCAGGGGCAGCCACTTGATGGGCGCACTGACCAGTACGCCCTGGCCTGCGCCAGCTACGAGATGCTCTGCGGTACCCCGCCGTTCAAGCGGGATAACGGGATGGCTGTCATCTCCGCCCAGCTTTCCGAGCCGCCACCCTCGCTGAGCGCCCGCCGGCCCGAGTTGCCACCGGCCATTGACCAGGTGATCGCCAAGGCATTGGCGAAATCACCGGCGGACCGATATGAACGGTGCCTCGACTTCGCCGAGGCGCTGCTCGCTGCGTACCGGTCGGGGCAGGCCGGGCAAGGTCAGTCCCCAGCGGGGGAATCACATCCGCCGACACAGATCGCTATGCCGGTATCCCCGGTGACCGTCGCGGACGCGGGTCCCCCGGCTGGCAGCCCGGGTGGTCCCGCCGCCACCCGGGCGGCCGTCGGCATCCCAGCCGCCCCTCCCGGCGCGGGTGCCGCGGGCGCCGCCGCGGGTGCAGCCGCAGCCGGTGCGGCTGGCGCGGCCGGTCCAGGAGGCGCCGGCGCCGGCGTGGGCACTGCCCCGGCCTACGAGCGGCCAGGCGGCGTGGGCGCTCCCGGTGGCAGGCCCGATGATCAGTCCATCGTTCCCGGATTTCCCCCACCGCCACCTTCACCCCCCGCTGGCTGGCCGCCCGCGGGCGGGCAGCCGACCGCGATGCAGCCACCGAACGGGCCAGAGCCGGCCACGGCTGGCTTGTGGGCAGGCCAGCCCTGGCCCCCGCCAGGCCAGGGCGGAGGGCCCCGGCGCCGCTCCCGGGCCGGCGTCGTAATCGGTGTGGCCGCCATCCTCATCGTGGTCTTCCTCGTCGCGGCCGGGGTGTCCTATGTCGTGCTGCGCGGCCACCGGACCACGGGCACCCCGACCCCAGTGGTCACCGTCACCTCCAGCGCCACGCCCAGCACGCCTTCGGCCAGTCCCAGCAACGCCGCCAGCCCCAGCGGCTCGGCCAGCGCCAGCAATGCTGGCAATTCAGGCGGCCCGGCGGCGACGGTGCAGGCGTACTACACGGCGATCAACGAGCACCACTACGCCCGGGCCTGGCGGCTGGGCGGGAAGAACACCGGGTCGACCTACAGCAGTTTCGTCAGCGGCTTCGCCGGCACCGCCCAGGACACCGTGACCATCCAGTCGGTTTCGGGGAACACGGTGACCGCCCAGCTCACCGCACAGCAGACCGACGGGAGCGTCAAGACCTATCAGGGCACCTACGTCGTGACCAACGGCGTCATCACCCAGTTCAACGTGCAGCAGACCGGCTGAGCCCTTCACTGCCCGGCTCGGCCAGGCCGGCAGATCAGCCGAGCCCAGCGCTGGGCCCGTGCCGCGACCGGCGCAGCCGGGCAGTGTCGGCCCGCTCGAGTTCCTCCAGCGAGAACTCCACCGCCGCGAGCGCCTCCGACAGGCGCGGGATCCAGCGGTCCCGCACCGCCCGCAGCCGGTACCTGGTGGCAGTCGTCTCGGACTCGACCACGCCCACGGCGGCGGCCGCCGCCGCATGCTGGACCGCTGCCGTCAGCGCCGTACGGTATGCCTGCCTGGCCTCCGCAACGGCCGCACCCTCCCAGCCTTCCGCCCGGCCCACCGCGCACCGCGCACCGGCCGGGTGCCTGGCCCCCATGGTCACCGTGTACCAGACCGTCACGTCGGCCTCGTCCACGTCGCTGGCCAGCCTGACCGCCCGCTCCCCGCCGAGCAGCACCGCCCGCAGCAGCCGGCGTTCAGCCTCCCGGCAGGCCGCCTCCCAGTCGGCTCTTGTCTGCTCCGCCGCTGCCCGCAACGTGTCCAGTTCGCGGGTGAGGACCTGCAGTTTGCGGTCGAGCAGGCCGGCGGCCCGGTGGGCGACCGCGAGCCGCTGCACCAGCCAGAGCCGGCC
>DPMS01000578.1 GCA_003541285.1 Actinomycetota bacterium | reverse complement strand
CACGGCGCGGGTCAGCTCGCACCAGCACGGCGCGGGTCAGCTCGCACCAGCCTCTTCACGCCGGTCACCCTTCTCGCGAAGCGGGGACAGGAGGCGTTCGAGCAGGCTGACTTCGTCGCGGCCAAGCTGGCCGGCACCGTGCCCCGCACCAGCGTTCTCCTCGGCCTGGGCCAGGCTCTCCTGCGCCGCGCGGAGCTGCTCACGCAGCTTGGCGTTCTCCTCCGTCAGCTTGCGCTGCCTGGACCGGACGCTGGCCAGTTTGTGCTCCAGGCTGGCCACGGTTCTGGCCAGCTCGGCATCGTCCTGCCCAGCCCCAGCATGACCGGCCGCTCCAGCGCCCGCCGGCCCGGAGCTTTGCCCGGGCGAGGCCGCTAGCCGCTGGACGACCTGGACCAGCAGCCGCCGGGCCAGTTCGTCGTAGTCGAAATCGTCCGCGCCCTTTGCCGCAACTACCAGGCCCCGGCCGCTGGTGTCGGTGCTGGGACCCGCCGCGCCGTGGCCGCGTGCGGCCGTCACCGTCCGCCCGGAAACCGTCCTCGCCGTCGGCCGGCGGGATCTATCCGAGGCCGCCAGATTCCTCCCGGTGGCCACTTGTGCCGCTGTGACCTGCGCGGCTGCGCCTTCGGTCGCGGCAATCCGGTAGGTGCGCTTGCCGCGTATTTCCCGCTCGATCAGGCCCGACCGCTCCATGCCCGACAGCAGCTGCGCGAACGCGATGCTGGAGCCCGGGTAACCGACTGCCTCTGCCAGCATGTTGCTGGCCATCCCGCCAGCATCAGCGATCTCGCCGGCCGCCACGAGATACGAGATCACGCGATCGCGCGTTCCTACCGCCCGCCTCTTGCTACCAGCCTTCACGTCCCCCACGGTCAGCACCCCTCCTTGCAGCAATCATGCGCTTCGCGCCTTGCGCATCGCAATCATGCCCGGTCCAATAGCCGACGCTAGTCATCTTATTGCGCTGGACCCCGCCCAGGTCCGGCGGACGGCTGAGCCGGGCCCGGCCCGGGCGCCGCCGGCTCCACCGGTCCTGCGCCAGCGAATTGCCGCAGGACCGCGAAGACGCTCGCCGTGTCATCATTGGCGTGCCCCTGGGCCAGCGCGGCCAGGTTCAGCTGCGCGGCGGTGCTGAACAGCGGTGCCGGGCAGCCAAGCTCACGGGCGAAGCTGGCGATGATATCGAGGTCTTTCTGGAAGGTCTGCACCCGCATTGTCGCGTCGCTGTAATCACCGCCGATCATCATTGGCCCGCGGATCTCCAGCATCCGGGAGGTGCCCGCGCCTGCGGTCAGCGCCTGGAAGGTCGTCTGCAGGTCCAGCCCGGCCTGCTCCGCTACCAGCAGGGCTTCGGCGGTAGAGGCGTTATGGATGGCAACGAGGAGGTTGGCGACGAACTTGAGCTTGGACCCGTTGCCGAAGCCGCCCAGATCGAACTGCGTGCGGGAAAACGCGGCGAGCACGGGACGCGCCCGCGCCAGCGCGGCCGGGTCGCCGCTGGTATAGATGGCGATGTCTTTCACGGCCATCTGCGCCCCGGTACCGCTGATCGGGCAGTCGAGGAGCGTCACCCCACGCCCGGCAAGCTGCTGATGACCTCGCTGCTTTACAGCAAGCGGCAGGGTGCTGGTTTCAATGACGATCAGCCCTTGCTGCGCGGCTTCCAGCAGGCCAGCCGTGACTTCCTCGAACGCGCGGACCGACGGCAGGGAGAGGACGACGGCGTCTGCCTTGGCCGCGACCTCGGCGGGCGAGGCAGCGGGGACACCACCCATGACGGCGAAGGCGGCGAGCCGGGCCGGCTCGACATCACACCCGATGACCGGGTACCCGGTGCCGAGGAGATGCCGGGCCATCGACCCGCCCATCGTCCCCAGGCCGATAACGCCGACTTTCGCTATGCCCGGCTCCCCGGCGAATTCGTTCATGCTCCTCACTGTGCCTTATAACGGCTGGGCCTGATAACGACCGTACCTGACCAGGACCGCGCCAGCGGCGCGGCGAGCAGGAGCGCCGATGCGCTGAGCAGGGCCTGTCTTCCCGTCACGCCCATGACCTCTCCTTCATGGACCGGTCACCGGGACCGTGGCCGCCAGCCAGCGTCAACACCAGCGAGCCGCATTACAAGTGATTAGCCTAATCATCTATCTGGCGGGCGCATAGCGGGCTTCGTACACCAGCCCCGGCCCCCCAGCAGGTCGGGCGACCGACGTTTCACGGCTGGGGCACCCTCTGGCGTCCGGTTCGCCCGGAATGTGAGTGCCGGGGCCGTGAAATGTGTTCCGCAAGTGGCCAGCACGTGGACACCGGGTTATTGCCCGGCCATACGGCGGGCCGAGGCGTAACGAGGACCGGGCGCATAGCGGGCGGACGGTGCGCGTGGGACATGATGAGCCGGTGGATCCTGAATCTGCCGGCCATTCCGGCGCCCCCCAGCCCGGCGCCCCCCAGCCCGGCGCCCCCCAGCCCGGCGCCGCCGAATGCACCGGGATGCGCCTTCTGGGTCACCACGACCTGGGTGGCCATGGCAACTGCGGGGAAGGCACGGCCCTGCTCGAACATGGCGGCCGCCGATACCTCTACCTCGCCCACGAGAACGGCCCGGCGAACTTCAGCGTGCTCGATGTCACCAACCCTGGCACACCGGTACTGCTGACCCAGACGAGTCTGCCGCACCGCGATGTCCGGTCGAACTCACTGGCCGTCGCGGACGGCGTGATGCTGGTGGCCTACCAGGTGAACACGCCGGGCCAGCAGCCCGCCGGAATCGAGGTCTTCGATCTGGGCCGCCCGGCTGAGCCCAGGTCGATCGGCTTCCTCGATCTTTCGGGGCCACAATCGCGTGGCACCCACTGGGTCGGGTTCACCGGCGGCCAGTACGCCTACCTGAGCACGGGGACTCCTGACTCCCGGCCCACCCATCCGCTGGACGATCAGTTCCCCGTGATCGTGGACCTCACCCGGCCAGACCGGCCGGCCGAGGCCGGCCGCTGGTGGCTACCGGGCACCCAGCACGGCGACCACGTTGCCCCGCCGGAACGGCACCAGGTGTTCGACGCGGGATTTCGCGCGCACAACATCAACGTGTACCCACAGCGCCCCGACCGCGCCTACGTCGGCTATCTGGACGGCGGCGTCATCATTCTCGACATCTCCGACGTGAGTTCTCCGCGGATGGTGTCGCGGCTTGACTACCATCCGCCGATGCCGGGCTTCACTCACACTGTCCTGCCGCTGCTGGGCAGAAATCTGCTCGCCATCTCCGACGAGAGCGTTCACGACAACGCCGCGGACTTCCCGAAGCTGCTCTGGTTCGCCGACGTGAGTCACGAAGCGGCTCCGCTGATCATCAGCAGCGCGCCGATGCCACCGGTGGCGGAGTACGCCGGGCGCGGCGGACGGTTCGGCGCGCACAACCTCCACGAGAACGAGCCATTCGAGTGGTCCTGGCAGAGCGAGGACATCGTGTTCGGCTCGTTCTTCAACGCCGGGGTGCGCGCCTACGACGTGCGCAACCCGTTCCAGCCGGCCTGCGTGGCGGCGTTCGTCCCGCACGCGCCACCAGGTTCGCCCGTCGGCGCCACCCAGATCAACGACGTCTATGTGACCTCCGACGGCATCGTGTATGCCGTGGACCGCAGTGGGGGCGGCCTCTACCTCCTGGAGTTCGAGGGCGCGAGGTGACCCAGGGGCTTGCGGCGGGCAGTTGCCCCGGGGAGGCGTTATGCGAATCGGTCCTGCCGGAGTCCTACCCGCAAGTGTCCGACGGGATCCCCGCGGGCCGCCGGGCGGTCCTGGCCCAGCCACCCGATCACGCGAAGGCGCGACGATCGCAGCGGTGGCACGGCTCGCCTGGATGGTCTACCGCGCCCTGACCGGCTGTGATCCCGGGATTGTCACCGGCAGCCATACCGGCGACGGCCCCTGGCTCGCCGCCGACGACGGCTCCACCGGCGAGGTCGCGCTGCTGCCCAGGTGAGACAACGTCCAGCGGGACGGGTGGCTACCCGAGCAGGGGCAGGTCGCCGCCGGGCGGCAGGTCCAGCACGAGCATGACATGACCGGTCCCGTCCGCCCAGTGCTCCAGCGGGCGCGGCGCGGTGCCGCAGTCCGGGCACGCGGCCGGCTCACCCCACGCCGCGCTGAGCTGCCACCGCTCGCAGGTCTCGCAGAATCCCCAGCGCGGGTGCGCCGCGGCGCTCATGCCCCGTCCGCTGCCCGCCGTGCCCGCTGGCTCTGCACCTGGGACGGGCCGGCCAAGCCCTCGGCGGCCTCCATGTCGTCCAGGATGCGCCGGGCCATCACCACCGCGCCGTCGGTCCTGATGTGGACCTCGCGGTAGCCCTCATCCGGGTAGGCGAACATCTTCTGCTGCTCCTCGATCGCCCACCGGTCCTGCTCGATAACGGTGGGCGCGCCGGCCACGATCGCTTCCACCAGGCTCCTGCCCGGGGAACCGGCCCAGCCGGTGCCGGCCTTGCAGGAGGTTGACCGCCGCCACACGTGGTGGGACTCATCGCGCGGAGTGATGCTCTGATACAGGACGAAGCCCTGCTCTTCGCCGCTGCCGAGCCGGCCGGGTGGAGCGACCCTCACCACCACATGGAACAACCCGGGTCCTACCATCGCGTGCTCCTGCACCTGATCAGCGACTTCGAGGCCGAAACGATCACGCGTCATCGGCGGCAGGGTGAAGCTGTGGCGGCGGCGGATCGTCTTCAGGTACGGAATGCCGTCGCGCTCACCGCGCTCGATCTCGACCGGCACCCGCGCATCAGCGAGCGAGCCAATGTTGCCCGCATGCAGCGGGTAGAAGTGAGTCAGATCGAACAGGTTCTCGATGAGCAGCCGTGCGTTCGCGGCAATCTCCATCGGCTCGGTGCTGATGGTCTCCCAGTCACCGGAGCCGATCTCGGGGGTGCGCGGCGGAGCGCCCGCGGGTGGTGAGTCGCCCGGCCACAGCCAGACGACACCGTCCTGCTCGGTCACCGGGAACGTCCGCTGCCGGGCGGTCTGCGGGATCTTCTCACCCTGCTCGTGCAGCGCGGGGATCGCGACGCACCGGCCAGCCGGGTCGTAGGCGAACCCGTGGTACGCGCACTCGAGCACATCGCCGTCGAGAAGCCTGCCCTCCCAGAGCGGGAACCGCTTGTGCGCGCAACGGGCGTCCAGCGCCACCGCCTCTCCCGCCCTCGTGCGCCACACGACCAGCGGCCTGCCCGCGATCACCTGCCCACAGATCGTGCCGGCCGCGAATTCCTGCGAGAACCCGGCGACGTACCACGCGTTACGGATCACAGGCGCTCCCTGGGTGAGGTGGCAGCTAGCGGCACGGCGACTGTACTTCAGCTGGCCGATCCGTGGCCTACCGCAGGTTCGCCCTCGTGGCCACTCAGCAGTGAGTAATCGGGCGCCGCGACCGCGATGACCACTGCGGTGGCGCACACCCCCAGCACAAGCGCGGACACATGGGACGCCACCAGGCCCAGCAGGCCCAGGACCGCCGCCGCGGCCAGCCGGGTCCATGGCGCGACCCGCCACACGGCGACCTTGAAGGCGGCATGCCCGGCGATGAACAGGGCGGTCCCGCCCAGGATCAGCCAGGCGGTGAAGGCCGCCGCGGTGGTACCCGGGCTGCTCATCATCCGCTGGTCCGCCGCGGCAGTGACGATGATCCCGGCGACCATGACCGGGTGGATCAGGTGATACGCGGTGCGGCCCATCCGGCCGGGGTCCGCCGACGCGGCGATGACCCGGGCCGCGTCCTCCGCGCTCCGGTCGAAATACAGCCACCACAGCCCCACGCTGCCGATGACGGCGGTCAGGAACGCGCCGGCCTCTGCCGCCGTGACGCCGGATGCGAGCTGGCGCGCCAGCGTGGCGCCGATCACCACGATCGACTCGCCAAGTCCGATCAGGATGAACGCCTGGCACCGTTCGGCGAAATGATTGCCCTCGATGGTCCACTCGGTCGTGGCGGACCGGCCCAGCCCCGGCGTGTAGAAGCCGGCCACACCGCCGAGCAGGTCGACCCCTACCGCGGCGAGCCAGAACCAGGCGCGGGCCGGCCCGGCCACGGCCCCGCCCGCGACCGCTAGCACGCCGCTGACGACGCACCAGGCCAGGATCCGCTGGAAGTTCCTGCTCAGCGGCCGCCCGCGCAGCGCCACCACGGCGAAGACACTGCGGCCGATCTGCGTGACGGCATACCCGATCCCGATGATGAGCCCGCCTACGCCGAAGGCTTCCGGCACGGCTGCCCACATGACAAGAGCGACGAGGAGCGCGGCGATCAGCAGCAGGCGCACCGGAAGCCGCTGCGGGTCAAGCCAGTTGGTGACCCAGGTGGTGTACACCCACAGCAGCCACACCATGACCAGCAGCAGGGCCGTCTGCAGCGCCCCGGCGATGGTCGGCCGGGCGAGCAGGTGGTGCGAAAGCTGCGTGACAGCGAACACATAGACCAGGTCGAAGAACAGCTCGACGTTGGTCACACGTTCCGCGCCCTGCCGGCGGCGGAGCAGATCGAACGGTGCCCCGGCCTGGGCCACGCCTACGCCCGCCGCGAGGTGCGAGGCGCGGGACGGCGCCAGGCGTAGCGCGCGGTGCGCTTGCGGCCCGGGGTGTGGTCCAGGCCGT
>DPMS01000617.1 GCA_003541285.1 Actinomycetota bacterium | reverse complement strand
CGAGAAGGACCTGCAGGACGCCCTGCACGGCGGCTCGGCCGACACACCGGCCAGCTGACCAGCAACGGGCGCCGGAGCAAGGAACGGCCAGCAGGCAGCGGGCGGCGGGCGGAAGGTGTCACGGCCCGCGTCCGCCCCCAGTCCCTGCCAGCACCTGGCCCCCTGGTTCTGCCAGCACCCGCCGCGTCCGAACGATAGTTCGCGAGCTGGTGCACCTGCCAGGCGCGGGCCCGCCCGCCTGGGCGGCCACCCCGCCGCCGGGCAGCGGCGCGGCTTTCCGAGTTCGCTACTGCACTGGGTCAGGCCGGTGAAACTGGCCGTTCGGTAGGGGCTCCGACTCGATGCGCTCACACAACGCGGGCGCGGACCATGCTGTGAACAATGCGCCATCGGCAATGCGCCGGGCCCAGCAGCGCCGTCTCCGCCCGCTGGCCTGGCTGGCCCACACGGTCCCGAAGCGGAACGCGGGGTAGTCGTTCCCCCGCAACACGGCCCGGCGGGCGGTCGCACTGCTGCGCGAGCGCGGCCTCGTTTACACGATCGGGGGCCGTGGCAGCTACGTGAAGGGTCCGGCTGGGGACACCAAAACGGAATGATCTTGTTGGGTTCGCACCCCAAAGCTGATCATGGATTACCCAGGTCAGAGTGCTGACAGTCCCTGACCTGGGTGCACCCTGAGAGGACGGGCCGTGGGCGCGGCGGCGGGGGCGCGCCGCCGGACTGTTCAGATGCCGAGAAGTTTGGCCTTCGCGGCGGCGAACTCCTCGTCGGTCAGCACACCCTGCTCGTGCAGGGTCGAGAGCTGCTTGATCTGGTCCGACATGGAGGGCGCCGCCGGCGCGGCAGGTGCAGCTGCAGCCGGGACCGGGGCGGTCTGCTCACCCACCTGGCTGTCCTCAAGGTTGGTGATCCGCTCGTCCTGGTAGGCCTCCTGCTGTGCCCGCTCCTGCGAGCGCTGTGCCGTCTTCTTGCCCGCGACATAGGCACCGCCGCCGACCACGGCCGCGCGGAGGAGCGGGCGTCTCCTCCTCATCATGGCGCTCAGACCTCACCTTCGGGTAGGGACAGCCCCAGCGCGATCATGATCTCGGGCGCTGCGGCTATCGCGCGCGGCCCGCCGACCTGGGGCGCGATCGCCCGCACCACGGCCAGGATCTCCGCTGGTGTCGCACCGGCGTCGATCGCGTTGGAGACCTGCCATAGGTAGGAGGCGGGCGGCGAGTCCAGCGCGACCAGAGCCGCGATCTTGACCAGGGCAAAGGAACGCTTGTCCAGGCCGCTTTGCTCCTGCCAGCTCTCCCTCAGTGCCAGCGCCTCCCCCAGGAAGTCGGGATCTCCCAGGGCCAGGCCGGCCAGCGCCTCGCGGGTCGCGTCGTCGACGGCGACCTTGGTGGGCACACTCATGGTCTAATTCCTCTCGTTAAGTCCCGGCGGCCACCGCCAGGCTCATGTCCTCACTGTCGACGTTCGCCGCCGCGACGGGGAAGCGCGCCACCCCCAGAGGGTGAGGCCAGGGGCACGGCGGGCCACTCACGCTGGGGCACGCAGGAATGCCGCCGGGCGGTGGCCAGGAGGCGGGGTGCCGCCAGCGCTGGCGGCCAGGACGGGAGCTGACGCGGACATGACCACGGGGAGGACCCGGGCCAGCAGGCCTACGGCGAGCACCCGCACCAGCGGGACCCCGGCTGGCGGGCTGACGGTGCGGGCCCGCCTGAGCAGGCTTGCCCAGCCGCGCCCCGCCCCGGCCGGCGGCAGGTTCGGGCTGCTGCTGCTCATCCTGATGAGCACCTACCTGCTGTCCGCCTTCACCACTGGCGCCTGGGTGAACGCGGCCCAGATCGTGCTGTTCCTGGCGGTGGCGCTGCTGGCGATGCGCAGCAGGCGGCTGGGGCGCCGCACAGTGCGGCTGGCGTTCGCCTTCACGATCGGCGGAACGCTGGTCGCGGCGGTGCTCGCCGTCACCCACTCCGCCGATGCTGGCGCCGGCGTGGCGAACCTGTGGGCGGCGCTCATCCTGCTGGCCGCTGTCGCCATCATCGTGGGCAGGGTCCTGCGTATGCCGGAAGTCACGTTGCAGAGCATCTTCGGTGCGGTAAGCGCCTACATGATCCTCGGGCTGATGTTCGCGGCCATCTACACCGCCATGAACAAATTCAGCGGGGGAACATTCTTCGCACATGGGGCAGTGGGCACCGTCAAGACGTTCCAGTACTTCAGCTTCACCACGCTGACAACGCTCGGGTACGGCGACTACACCGCCGGCGACAGCGGCGGTCAGGCGGTTGCCGTGATGGAAGCGCTGCTCGGCCAGGTCTTCCTGGCCACCCTGGTCGCCCGCCTGGTTTCCGCCTTCCGGGCACCGGCCCGCGCTCGGCAGATGCGGCGCGCGATTTCCCGGCGGAACGGCCGGGATGCGTCATCCCCGCGCCGGCCGGCCCGGCGGTGGCCATCGTCGTCCCACCGCCGGAGACAGGCCGGCGTAGCGCCGGGATCTGCTACACGTACTTCATCTCGCGCCCGTGCACAGCCAGCGCGTAGATCACGAGCACGTCCAGGGCGATGATGATGATGCCCCACACCGGGTAAGCGGCGATGAATGCCAGGTTGACAATGGCGCTGATCACGGCAAGGGCGATGCCGAGCACCCGGGCCACCATCGCGCCGGTCATGACGCCGAAGCCGACGAGCACGACGGCGACACCGATCCCGAAGTGCACCCAGCCCCACGTGCTGTAGTTCACGTGCACGAGGAGATTGTTGGGCCCCACCAGGTAGTAGCTCCGCTGGAAGACCGCGACCAGGCCCTCGATGATCGAGAAGGCGCCGAGCACGATCATGGTGACGCCCGCGAAAATGATCCAGCCGACCCAACCGGTCGGCCGTACCGTTGCGTGCCCCGCTGGTCGGGGCGCCGCCGGCTCATTCGCATGTGTTTGGCTCATCCGATCCCATCCTTTGTCGGCATGGCTGGACGCCATCAACGCTGGTCATCGCCAGGCTGGGCGGCATCACCCAGCCTGGGTGAAAAGCCCGGGGATGGTGAGCACGCGACCAGAGTCGCCTGGTTTGCGGAACCAAAGGACTGTGACGTCATCGCCGCGCTGATGTTGGCTGAGTGGTGTTTCATCCCAACTGCCCCGAGGTGAGCCGGCTGGTCCGGGGTCAGCCGGCGCCGGGCGGAGTGCCGCTCTCCAGCGACGATGAGGCGCGGGACAGGAACCGGAGCCGGGCCGCCCGCGCGTCCCAGGAGTAGATCACCACGGTCCCGGCGATCACATCGTGCAGCGCCCGGCGCCTGCGCCCCAGCAGGATCCCCACGAATCCCAACCCGAAAATCAGGAAACTCAACGGCAGTGCCAGCGTGCGCACCACCGCACGGCGCCCGCCCGCGTCGGCGCCATCTGACCGGACCACGCGCACCCCGAGCACCGCCATGCCGAAGGTCTTGCCGCTTGCCGCCCAGGAGTAGGCGAAGTAGACGAACAGCCAGATCGCATAGGCGGCGCCGACCCACGGGTCGCTGGTGTTCCAGTCGGGGGATTTGCTGGTCACCACGCTGACCGCGAACGAGATAGCGGCCAGGGTGAGCATGAACACCCCGGTGCTGGCGCCCGCGTCCACGACATAGGCAGTAAACCGGGAGGCGAATCCAGCGTAATGCCCCTGGAGGCTCTGCTGGGTGACGGGCGGGGCACCGAACGCGGCGGCGTCGCCCGCGCGCGCGGTCATGTTCCCGCCGCCCGGAGCCCACGCGGCGCCCCGGCTGGGCCCTGCCCGTCCAGCGAGGCGGGTGGGTGGTGCCCGTCAGGAGGTCCGGGCGGGCCGGAGTACCTGCGGTGGCGAAGCCGCCCCACCCAGCGGGCAATGAACTCGTCGAGGCCGACCGCCTGGCTGCGGACCACGTCCAGCGCGCCGCTCGCCACCCCGCCGGAGGAGCGGGCGATGACCGTGCCGAGGTCGGTCTGCTCCACCAGTGCGTCGATGTCGACCCGCTCGACGATCCCGTTCACGTCCACCCGGTCCAGCACGGCCTCCAGGTCGACCTTCCTGATCACCTCATCCACGTCGACCCGCTGCACGATCCGGTTCACATCCGCCTGCTCGACCAGCGCGGTCATGTCGATCGACGACATCATCCGGTTCAGGTCCACGGCGGACAGCACGTGGTTCAGGTCCATCCGGGCGAGGAGGCGGTCCACGTCCACGTTCGCGAGCAGGCCGTCCATGTCCACCCGGGCAAGGATCGGGTCCAGATCCACCCGCCCGAGCAGGCTGTCCATGTCCACCCGGCCGAGCAGGCCGTCGATGTCCGCCCGCTCCAGCAGGCCATCCACGTCAACCCGGTCCAGCAGGGTATTCACTTCGATCCGGTCCAGCAGGGCGTTCACATCCACCCGG
>DPMS01000440.1 GCA_003541285.1 Actinomycetota bacterium | reverse complement strand
AGAAGGAGGACCCTGTGGACACTGCTACCGCGCGCAAGCGCCTCGAAGAAATGCGCGGCGAACTCGACAAGTCCATCACGGTTCTGCAGGGAGAACAGCCAGCGGAGCAAGCAGGGTCGGACTCCCCGCAGGATCCGGCGGATGCCGGGACGAACCTGTCGGAGACCGACCGGATGCAGGCGGTGCTGGCCGCTGCCCGGGTGCAGCGCACAGCGGTTCTGGACGCCCTGCTGCGGATCGAGCACGGCACCTACGGCACCTGCGCGGACTGCGGATCGCCGATCCCGGAGGGCAGGCTCGATGCCCGGCCCGAGGCCTCCCGCTGCGTGAAATGCCAGTCCAAGCGGGACCGCGGCAGGCATTGATGGCCCAGGGCAATGCCTGGCCGCCAGGCGCAGGGCACCGTGGTCACCGACCCTTCCCGCGGGGGCTAGCCCAGGCGGCCGGTGGGGCGCCGCGCAGGGTCAGCGCGCCGGGCCGGCGGTTTGCGGGCGGTGGCCAGCAGACTGATCCCGAACGATTCCACCGGGGAGACCCCGGCCGATCCATCCTGCTCGGCTTCGAGTTCGGCCTCGACCAGCCTGCTGATCGCGCCGGGTTCGCGGCGCAGCACATGGTCGACCATGGACGGGGACAGCACTGTCCGCGGCCGGATCCAGCTGACCTCCAGCCCGGCTTCGGTGAGCAGGTCCCGGAACTGGCCGGCCCCGAAGCTGCGGGTGATGGTGCCGTCCGGCCAGGGGATGAGCACGACCTCGGCGTGGGGCAGGTCGGTCAGGTGAGCCCAGTGGTGCTGCTCGGCGAGGATCGCCATCCCCAGCACGAGCGAGTCCACGCACGCGAACAGGCCTCCGCCCGGGCGCAGTACCCGGGTGATCTCCGCGGCGAGATCCTCAGTCATCAGCTGCCGTGACAGCGCACCGTCCTCGGCAATGACGCCATCGGCGCAGCCGTCGGACAGGAACGCCAGGCTGGCTGGGTCAGCCACGACCGGCGTGATCGTGCCCGGCCTTGTCCTCGCGGCCCGTGGATGGGCCGCCGCCGGGAGGGCCGGCAGGGCGCGGATCACGCAGTGCCCGCTGGCCGCCGCCTGTGCCGAGCCGCTGGCGTAGGGGCCGGAGATGTCCACCAGCACCCAGCGCTCAGCGGGGAGCCACGCCGCCAGCTGGGCTTTCGCCACCGCGCGCTGGAAACGCCAGTAGCCCGCGAGCGAGCCAGGGCCCAAGCCTGCCAGGGGGCTGGCCGCAGATGCCGCCACCTCGACTCCATCCACCTCAGGCTGCGCTGGCCACTTCCGGCGCGGCGCCGCAGCGGCTGTGCGTAGTGTCCCGGCCTGCCTGCTCCCGCGCAACCTTCATCTTTGGGTCTTCCCCATCGCCGTGCCGCACTCACCTGGCCTGGCGGACTGCCGTCATCCACCGGGCAGCGGCCGTCAAGGAATGAAGCGGAGGTGACCCATGTTGCACCGGGCGTGCTAGCCACCAGTTGCCCGCCTCTTGACGACCGGCCCGCAGCGGCCGGTTTCGGCCCGGCCCGGCCCGGCCATGTATCCTCCGGCGCATACGGCTACCGTGGGCGCACAGGGATAAGAACTTCCGAGGGGGTGGGTCCGGTACCAGAAACACTCGAGCAGCGGAGCAAGCGGTTCGAGCAGGACGTGCTGCCGTACCTCGATCAGCTCTACTCGGCCGGGATGCGGATGACCCGTAACGCGGCAGATGCCGAGGATCTGGTCCAGGAGACCTTCGCCAAGGCCTACGCGTCGTTCCATCAGTTCCAGCCGGGGACGAACCTGAAGGCGTGGCTGTTCCGGATCCTGACCAACACCTTCATCAACACCTACCGCAAGCGCCAGCGCGAGCCGCAGCGGGCCGGAGCCGAGGATGTCGAGGACTGGCAGCTGGCCAGGGCGGCCTCCCACACCTCGACCGGGCTGAAGTCGGCTGAGGCTGAGGCGCTGGAGCGGCTGCCCGACTCCGATGTCAAAAGAGCGCTGCAAGCACTGCCCGAAGAGTTCCGTATCGCCGTTTACCTGGCTGATGTGGAGGGTTTCGCGTACAAAGAGATCGCCGACATCATGGGCACGCCCATCGGTACGGTCATGTCGCGCCTGCATCGGGGGCGCCGCCAGTTGCGTGAATTGCTCCAGGACTACGCAGCCGACAGTGGTTTGGTCCGGGCGGCGTCGACAGCCGCCCCGCCGGCCTCGCAGACGGGGAGCGGGCCCGGGAAGGACGCGAGATGAGCTGCGGGAATCCTCACGAAGTTCCTTGTACCGAGGTGCTCGAGCGGGTCTACTCGTATCTGGATGGGGAACTGGAAGGCCCAGACTGCGCCAAGATCCGTCAGCACCTCGATGAGTGTGGCCCATGCCTGCGCGAGTACGGCCTGGAAGAGGTCGTCAAGCACCTCGTGCACAAGTACTGCGGGATAGACGCCGTGCCCGGCGAACTGCGCGCCAAGGTGATGGCGCGCATCCAGCAGGTGCAGGCAGAGCTCGAGGTCAGCGAGGTCCGGGCCGAGTAGCCCGGACGCCCGCCCGTTGCCACTCCGGCCGCCCGGCCCGGTGACGGCCTGCCACTTTCCACGGCCCGATCGGGGGCTCCTGCCGCCCGGGCCCGGTGGCAGCCGCCACTGCGCACGGCCCGGTTCCGGGGCGCCTGCGGCTCCCGTTCTGGCAGTCGATTCTTGTGACGAGTGTTTATTACTGTGTGAATCGAGATATTTACTAAGTGCTCATAACGTTCGCAAGGACTACGTGGATCGGGTCGATCAGGTTACCCTGTGTGCTGGCAGTGACGAGAGACGCGCCGTGACGGTGCCTGCGGTTTCCCTGGGCGGCCTGCCGGGGAGGGCTAAACCGGTGTACCGCTCTGACCGGATTCCCTGCAAGGCTCCGGCGGTGAGCACGGCGTGGCTGACAGATCATCCGCCCTTCCCGGGCTTGACCAGGGGGTGATCGCACCCGGATGGTGACCGGCGCCGCACACCGATTGCGTGGCGGGACGGGGGGCAGGCTCTCGGCCGCCGCAAAGCTTTACATGGTCGCGGTGGCGGGCGCAGCGTCCTTCGTGATGGTGCGTGCGCTGCGCGCCGACTCAGACTGGGATGCCCACGTCCCCTGGTCGTGGCGGCTGCTCGTGCTCGCCCTGCTGTTCCTGGTGTGCGACTCGACGCCGACGACGCTCACCTCCCCGAAGTCGGCCTGGTCGCCGAGTTCATCGGCCACCCTCGCCGCGGTCGTGCTGGTGGGCCCGGCAGGTGCCGTGCTGGTGGGCGCCACCTCGCTGCTGAGCGTGCGGCGCGGGGTCCAGGTCACCCAGCGGCTCTTCAACGCCTCCATGTATGCCCTCATGGTCTACGCGGCCGCCGAGGTGTATCTCACCCTCGGCGGCCAGGTGGGCACCCCCATGAGCGGGTCGTTCCCGCGGATCATCGGGCCGTTCGCGGCGGCGGCGGTGGTGCATGTGCTCATCAACTACGGGTTGCTGTGGGGGATGCTCATGCTGATCCGCGAGCCGGGGGACTGGCAGCGCAAGGCGAGGGTAGACCTCAATATGCCGCTGCTGCTGTTCTCCGACCTCGGGTACGCCACGCTGGGCCTGCTCATAGCGGCGCTATGGGGTGTGGGGCTGAACGTGTTCGCGGCGGTACTCGTGCTGGTCCCGCTGTTCGTGGCCCGCTGGGCGATGGGGCAGTTCGCGGCGCAGGAACGCGCCTACGCGGCCACCATGGCGGCCCTCTGCCAGGCGGTCGAAACCAAGGATCTCTACACCCGCGGCCACAGCGAACGGGTCTCACGAGGCGCCGCCATGCTGGCCCGCGTGGTGGGCATGCGGGAGGCGCGCGTCGAGGCGATCCGCTACGCGGGCATGCTGCACGATGTGGGCAAACTGGGCGTGCCCACCAAGGTGCTGCAGAAGAACGGCCCGCTGACCGAGGAAGAGCTGGCCGCCATCCAGCTCCATCCCATGCGTGGCCTGGAGATCGTCCGCGAGATCGGCTTCCTGGACGAGGCGCTGGCCGGGATCATGCACCATCACGAGCGGATGGATGGCAGAGGCTACCCGCTGGGCCTGGCCGGCGACGAGATCCCCGAGTTCGCCCGGGTGATCGCGGTGGCTGACGCATTCGATGCGATGACATCCAACCGCTCCTACCGGGGAGCCCGCACGCTCGAGGACGCCGTCGCCGACCTGCGCAAGTGCGCCGGGGCACAGTTCGATCCCGCGCTGGTGGACGCCTTCGTGGCGGCGCTGGAGAGGGAAGGCTGGCCGCGTCCGGAGCCGGCGGCGCTGCTGGACTGCTCCGACGGCATGATCGCGCGGGATCACGACGACCCGACCGCCCCGCTGAGGGTCGTCGAGAGCCACTGATGGATACCGAACGCGCGATGACCGGGCCGGCCGAACCCAGCCGGGCCTGGCGGCAGGCGATGGACTCCGGCGAGCTGTTGCTGGTCGCTGCCGCGGGCATGCTGGTCGCGGCGGGAGTGGCCCAGACCGCCGCGGTCGGCGTGGCTGAGCCCCGCGCGGCATTCGCGTTCGGCGCCCTCGTCGCCCTCGGGGAACTGCTGCGGCTCGCCCTGCCAGGTGGCAGGGAATCGGCGCCGATCGGCAGCGCCGGCGCCCTCGCGTACGCGCTGCTGCTGGAGGTTGGCGGCCAGCAGGTGGCCCAGCCTGCCACCCAGCCGGCCCTGCAGGTAGTCGCCGTGGCCGCCGCTGGGATGACTGTCGGTGCACTGCCACACCTGGCGGCAGGCAGGCCCGCCGGGGTGGCCGGGATGGCGTCGCGGCTGATCGCGGTCGCGGCGGTGGCGCTGCTCTTCCGGCCGCTGGCCGGGATCGAAGCCGTCAGTGCCCACTTGTGGGTGGCGCTGGCGGTGATGGCCGGCCTGCTCGTGGCCGGATGGTGGGCGGAGTGCCTGATCAGGGCGCTGATCCGGGCGGACGCGCTGCGCGCCAGGTTCGGGGTGGCGCTGTGGGACGAGATGCGGGTCCAGCTGCCGCTCGGGGTGGCGGTGGCGGCGACCGCGATGCTCATCGCGTTCGCCGCCGAGGAGATGGGGTTGGTGGCCCTCGCCCTGTTCATCGCTCCGCTGCTGGTGACCCAGGTCGCCTTCCGGCGTTATGCCGGGATCCGCGCGACCTACCTGCAAACCGTGCGTGCGCTGGCCAGGGTCACCGAAGTCGGTGGCTATGTCGAAGACGGGCACGCCCACCGGGTGGGCCAGCTCGCGGTGGCGGTTGGCCGGGAGCTTGGCATGAGCGAGCCCGACCTGCTGGAACTGGAGTACGCCGCGCTCATGCACGACATCGGCCAGCTGTCGCTGGCCGACCCCATCCCCGGCGGCGCGACGGTCCTGGCCTCCCCTGATGACCAGCGCCGCATCGCCGAACTGGGCGCTAGCGTGATCGAGGAGGCTGGCGTGCTGGACCGGGTAGCCGAGATCGTGCGCTGCCAGGGCTGGCCCTGGCGGGGGCCCGGCGGCGAGCCCCCGGTCGGCAGCCGCATCGTCCGTGCCGCCAACGCGTTCGATGACCTCGTCGGTGCCTCGGCCGACAGTGGCCGGGTGACGACGGCCCTGGAACGCCTGCGGCTGGATACCGCGACCGAGTACGACCCGGGCGTGGTGGAGGCACTATCCAAGGTGGCCGGGCGCGGCCACGCGGGCCGCCGGTAGCGACTCGCAACTGGCCAGGCAGGTGCTGCCCTTCGCCCGCTGGGGCAGGAGCGATTATGCTGCGCTGCGTGCTGGAGTCCGTGCTCGTCGCCAACCGGGGTGAAATCGCCCGCCGTGTCATCGCCACCTCCCGCCGGCTGGGGGTCGCGACGGTAGCTGTCTACTCTGAGGCCGACGCCGACCTGCCCTTCGTCCGGGAAGCGGACGAGGCGGTGCTGCTCGGCCCGCCGCCCCCAGCCAGCAGTTACCTGGATGTGAGCGCCGTCCTGTCCGCCGCCCGGCGGACCGGGGTCCGCGCCATCCACCCTGGCTACGGCTTCTTGTCGGAGAACCACGATTTCGCGCGCCGGGTCATGGACGAAGGCCTCACCTGGATCGGGCCACCGCCGGAAGCCATGGAGCAGATGGGCGACAAGATCAACGCCCGGAACCTGATGGAGGCGGCCGGGGTGCCCGTCGCGGCGGGCAGCGCGCAGCCGCTCACCGATCCGGACGACGCGCTCGCTGAGGCCGCGCGGATCGGCTACCCGGTCATGGTCAAGGCAGCGGCGGGCGGGGGAGGGGTCGGCATGAGCGCCGCCGCCGGCCCCGCGGCGCTGCGGGCCGCCTTCGAGACGGCACGCACCCGCGCCGAGCGGTTCTTCGGCAGCCCCGCGATCCTGCTTGAGCGCTACCTGCCGCGGGCGCGGCACGTGGAGGTCCAGATCATGGGCTGCGCCGATGGCACGGTGGTGGCCCTGGGCGAGCGCGACTGCTCGGTACAGCGGCGGCACCAGAAGGTCGCCGAAGAGACTCCCTCCCCCGGCGTCAGCCCGGAACTGCGGGAACGGATGCTGGCAGCGGCGATCCGGGCCGGGGAGGCGGTCGGCTACCGCGGTGCGGGCACAGTCGAGTTCCTGCTCGATGTGACCACCGGTGAGTTCGTGTTCCTGGAGATGAACACCCGGCTGCAGGTCGAGCACCCGGTNNCCGGTGACGGAGATGGTCACCGGTATTGATCTTGTCGAGCAGCAGTTCCTCGTCGCCTCGGGTGAGCCGGTGAGTTTCGACCCGCTCGGCGTTCGGCATGATGGGCATGCACTTGAACTGCGGGTGTATGCCGAGGATCCGGTGCGCTTCCTGCCCAGCCCGGGCGCGATCACCGAATGGGAGCATCCGGTCGGCCCGGGGATCCGGGTCGACGCGGGTTACGAGGCCGGCAATCACGTCACCCCGTTCTACGATCCGCTGCTGGCGAAGCTGTGCGTGCTCGGCGACAGCCGGGAGGAGGCGCTGGCCCGGGCGCGGGAGGCGGTGGCCGCGTTCCGGCTTGCCGGGCCGCGCACGAACCTGCCCTTCCACGCTGACCTGCTCACCCACGACGTGTTCATCAGCGGCAGTTACGACACTTCCGTGGTGGCGGGGCTGCGGCCCTGACCGCGGTGGCAGCACAATGATGGCGGCGGCATCCGGCAGGGTGCCGCGCCCGGCCAAGGAGAGGAGCCACGGGTGACCGAAGTCCGCGCGGAGATGGTGGCCAATGTCTGGAAGGTGGTGGCCACCGAGGGGGACCAGGTCGAGGACGGAGACACCCTGGTCATCCTGGAGTCGATGAAGATGGAGATCCCCGTCCTGGCCGAGGGGTCCGGGACTTTGACCAAGCTGCATGTGGGTGAGGGGGACGTGATCCAGGAGGGTGACCTGATCGCGACGATCGACTGAGACACCCCAGGGCTGGGGGGCGCGGGCGGGGGGCGCCCTGCGCTTCGCCTTCGGCTCTTAGACGCTCCGGTCACCCGCCCGCGCCTGTGCCAGGTCCCGGGCCGGTCACCCGCCCGCGCAAGCCTGCTCTGGCCAGGTCATAGTACGGTCAGGGTCAGGAGCCGGTGGTCTGGCCGTGCTGGGAGCAGTGGCTGGACCAGCCGGTGGGGGTCACCTTGACGATCATGCGGCGACCGCAGCGGGGGCAGTAGCGGGGCGGTTCCAGGGTCCGGGCGGTGCGGCAGGCTTCGTGGTCCGCGACCGCTCCTGCCGCGCCGGCTGCCCCGGGCCGGCTGCCCGTCTCGCCAAGTGGCTGGCCGCAGTGGTCGCAGAAGTCCAGGCTGTCGTTCATCGCGGGCCAGCCTACGCATGATCATCGTGGCATTTCACGGGTTCGGCACGCACCTTCCGGGCTAACCGGGCGCAGGAGCGGGCCCGAGACGTGAAAGTCGTCTGCCGCGGGCCCGGCGGGCTGGTTTGGGGCGCTGGGGCTGGTTCGGAGGGGCCTAGGGTTGTTCTATGGGACTTGCGGCAGGGCAGCGGGCGGTCGTGCGGGTCGTGGTAGCCGACGCGGACACCGCGATTGAGGCCGGGAGCGGCGATGTGCCAGTGCTCGCGACTCCGCGGCTACTGGCGCTGGCAGAGGCGGCCTCGGTGGCGGCGATCGCGCCGCAACTGGCTCCCGGGATGACCTCGGTGGGAACGTCGGTGTCGCTGGAGCACCGGCGCGCAAGCCCGGTTGGCACCGAGATCATGGTGGAGGCAGAACTCACCGCGGTGGATGGGCGCAGGCTGGTGTTCAGCTTCATCGCCCGGGAGGGCGGGCGCCCTGGCGACGGCGGCCCCGGCCGTGGCGGTGAGGATGACGACGGCGTTGTGGTCGGCGCGGGAACTGTCGAGCGGGTGCTGGTGGACCGCGAGGTCTTCCTCGGCCGGGTGACCCGCGCGGAGGGCTGACCCATTCCCGCCTTGTGAGCGAGGTTCGGCCTGCTCGATGCGGACATTTGTGCCATTCTCAGGTGCCGGCACGGGCCAACCACGGCGGCCCCGTCGGCGTCGTATCTGTCAGGCGGCTCGCAGAGCCACCCTGGGCACAAGGAAACCGCGATGACTTCATCACTTCGTATTGCCCGGCGAGCGGTCGCCGGAGGGGCTCTCACCTGCATCGCAGCGCTCGTTGGCGCATGCGGCTCCGGCAGTCCATCCGCGACGCCGACCAGGACCGTCACCGTCTCTGCCAGCACGCCAGCCAGCGCTGCGGCGGCCTCGCCCGCTCCGGCCACGTCGGCTGCCGCACCGCCTTCCTCCCCGGCGCCTGCGGGTCCGGCGCCGTGCCCGACCCGTTCCCTGGGAGTGAAGCTCGGGCTCGGGCAGGGGGCGGCCGGCAGCACCTATACCGTGATCGACTTCACGAACATCTCGAACGTAACGTGCACCCTCTATGGCTACCCCGGCGTCTCCCTGGGTGGCGGGCATCCGGTCACCCAGATCGGCCTCGCGGCCGCCGAGAGCCCGGTCACTCCGCGGCAACTCGTCACGCTCGCGCCGGGGGCGGTTGCCAACGCACTGCTGCGGATCGTGCACGCGGAGAACTACCCGGCTTCCACGTGCGGCCCGGTAACAGCGACCTGGCTGGTGATCTACCCGCCGAACCAGACGACGCCGGTCTACCTCAAGTACAGCTCGCTGACCTGCTCCAAGCATGTCCAGATCCTGAGCATCAGCGTGGTTCAGCCAGGATCGGGCGGCTGAGCGGACCGGCCGGATGCGGGGTGAGGCGGGCGGTCAGATGCCGGTGGTGGAGCGGGGGTAGGCGATCTTCGGGTCGGTGATCACATTGACCAGGTAGGGGACGCCCGAGCCGAAGGCCCGGCGCAGGGCAGGCCCGATGGCCTCGGGCCGGGTGACCATCTCCCCGTCCCCGCCCAGGGCGCGGACCACCTCGTCGTAGCGGCACTGCGGCTGGAGGTCGGCCGCGACGTCGTACCCGTACACCGCTTGCATGGGGTGCTTCTCCAGGCCCCAGATCCCGTTGTTGCCGCAGATGATGACGACCGGCAGCCGGTGCCGGACGAGGGTGTCGGCGTCCATCAGCGAAAAGCCCGCCGCGCCGTCTCCTAGCAAGAGCACCACCTGGGCCGACGGCCGGGCGATACGGGCCGCGATCGCGTAGCCGAGGCCAGTCCCCAGGCAGCCATACGGGCCAGGGTCGAGCCACCCGCCGGGACGTTGCGGCTCGACGTATTTCCCCGCGTAGGACACGAAGTCCCCG
>DPMS01000583.1 GCA_003541285.1 Actinomycetota bacterium | reverse complement strand
CATCAGGGCCATGTTGTGGAAGGGGGTGATGAGCACACCGCGGTTCATCGCGTGCAGGTGGAAGTACCGCTCCAGCGCCGGATCGGATGCCGCGTGCGCCCGCGTCCCGTTGTGCGGCGGGTCCGGCTGGAAGCGGTATTCGGCCCGGCAGCCGAGCTGGGTCACGTGCCAGCCAAGCCCGGCATCGGCGATGACATCCCGNNGCGGCGGAAGTTGGCCACCCGCTCGGCCGTGCCTTCTGCCAGGCCGCAGTTGAACTCGTCGGCGAACCGGGCGGCCAGCGGGATCATCCGCTGGTAGGCGGCTGGCGTGAGAACCTGCGCCAGCGTGGCCCGCATCGCCGCCGCTGACAGTGCGTTGCCGGCCAGCGTGCCGCCGATCCCGCCGGTGTCCTCGTAGTCGGCGTCGGTCTGGGCGAGCATCTGCTCGCAGACGTCAGCGGACAGGCCGAGCGCGCCGGAGGCGACGCCGCTGCCGATGGCCTTGCCGACGGTGACCAGATCGGGGTCGAGGCCCCAGGCCTGCGTGCATCCACCGGGCCCGGCTGACAGCGTATGAGTCTCATCGATGATCAGCAGCGTGCCGGTTTCCCTGGTGAGTTCGCGCAGCGCCGCGTGGTATCCCTCGTCCGGCAGGATGATCCCCATGTTCGTCATCGCGGGCTCAGCCAGCACGCAGGCGATCGAGCCGCTCGACAGCGTCCCGGCCAGCGCGGGCAGGTCGTTGAACTCGACCGCCACCGTGGTGGCGCTGGGATCCACCGGCGGCCCCACGTTGCCTTCCCGCGATCCGGTGCTGCCGTCGGGCCGGCGTACCGCGAAAGCCTCGTCCACCGAGCCGTGGTAGCAGTAGCTGAAGACCAGCACCTTGGAGCGGCCGGTGAGCTGGCGGGCGATGCGCAGCGCGGCCCGGTTCGCATCGGTCGCGCTGAGGGTGAACAGCCACCTGCCCACCCCGAACCGGCGGGACAGTTCCTCGGCGGCGACGACGGAGTCCTCGGTGGGCAGCATCATGGTGAGCCCGCGTTCGCTCCGCTCGCGCACGGCCGCCATCACCTCCGGCGGGCTGTGCCCGGTCATCGCGCCGGTGTCGCCCAGGCACAGATCGACGTAGTCGCAGCCGTCCACGTCGGTGATCCTGGCGCCCTGCGCCCGCGCCGCGAACGGCGGGAACCCCCCCGCCCAGAGCATCATCCACGGCATCGGCACGCCGCCGACCAGCGAGCGCTGGGCCCGCTGCGAGAGCTCGCGGGAGAGCGGGTGGGCCGCTGTGAACCGCTCAATCTCCCGCTGGGTCAGCTCGGCGAGCCGGGTGCGATCGATCATGGAACACCACGATAGCCAGCACCCCGGGCCGGGACCGCCGCGGATGGCATGATGGTGGACGATTTTCCGCGCATATAGCGGAAAATCGTCCACCATCACGGACCCCGGCCCAGGCCGGCACCCGCGTTGGGGGCCAGCCGGGCGGCAGGACGATGATGGGGAGCATGACGACCGGGCAGGAAGCGCGGGGCCTGAGATTCGAGGTCGTCCCGGTTGACATGCCGCCGGACGCCAACGTCGTCATCGGGCAGGCGCATTTCATCAAGACGGTGGAGGACCTGCACGAGGCGCTGATCGGGGTCAGCCCCCACCTGAAGTTCGGGCTGGCGTTCTGCGAGGCGTCCGCCGCCCGCCTGGTCCGCCGGTCCGGGAACGACGCCGGGCTGGTCGCGGCCGCCGCCGCCAACGCCGCCGCGATCGGCGCCGGGCACTCGTTCGTGATCCTGCTGCGCGACGGATTCCCGGTCAATGTTCTCAATCCGGTCAAAATGGTCCCCGAGGTCTGCACCATCTTCTGTGCGACAGCCAACCTGGTGGAGGTTCTGGTCGCGGTCACCGAGCGTGGCCGGGGGATCATCGGGGTGATCGACGGCGTCCCCCCGGTCGGCATCGAGACCGATGCCGATGTAACCGATCGACGGGGCCTACTGCGGGATCTGGGCTACAAGTTGTGACGCCACCGCCGGCCCGCGCGGGGCTGGCGGGCGGCCACACCTTGTCACGTTCGGTCACTTAGGGCCTTAGGCCCTGGACTTTTGCCGGCCTTCGCCTCTGCCGGCCCCTGCCTGGCCGGCAGAGGTTGGAAGTGGAGAGAAATTGAAGGGAGGGGCCATGTACGCATTCGCCATCATGAGTCTGCTCGGCCTCGGCGCGCTAGCGGTGATGAGGATCTTCAACCGCTACGTCTCGCTCGCGACCGAACTGCAGGCGCTGGCGCTTGTGCTGCTCGGCATCGGCGGGGCCTGGCTGATCAACCTCAGCCTGTTCCTCGCCTGGGGCGTTCCCGTTCGGTGGGCCTGGGTTGGCACCACGCTGACCGGTGTGATCATCGCGGGTACTGCCTACTTCTGGGGTGTCATCCTCGACTTCTTCGGCGGGTTTGCACGTAAGGCCGTCGACGAGGCGGAGAAGCTCGAGAAGTCCGAGGGTCTACGGCGCGTGGCCTGACAGCCAAACCGTCAGCATCTGCTGACACGAGACGCATCGCCGCTCCCGGATGGCCACTGGCCACCCGGGCGGCAATGCGCCTGATGTGCTGAACCGGAGCCCGCGGCCTGTGTGCGGTGGGCTCTCAGGGTGAGGGTCTGACCCGGAGAATCAGCATCCTGATCTTCATGGTGCTGACGCCGCATGCCAGGCGGAGCCGGGGAGAAGGTAGTGATCCCCAGGACCCGTCGTCCGCCGCGCTTAAGCGCTTGCGGGTGGGATGCCGGGAATCGGACAGGTGGTCGGGCCGCAGGCCGAAGAACAGGCCGAGCATGGCGATAAGGTCGAAGGCCGCGATCAGGCCAGCGATATAGGGCCCAGGTCCGCCCAGCCAGGCCAGATACCCACAGAACGCGAGCACGACCACCAGTGCCGACAGCGCGCGCGGGCGGCCGCTCTGGGCCAGCCGTTCCGGCACCTCATACGGTGCACGCTGGACGTAGTTGCCGGTGGCCGCCCGGTCCTGGGCGATCCGCAGCCACAGATCGTAGAGTTCGGGCGCTTTCTCCCTCAGTGCCACCGCCTCGTCCACCGACGGCATCTCCCCGCGCGCCCCGGCAGGCTGGCTGACCCGCTCGCCCAGCCGGTCGCGGACCAGGCTGGCCAGGTGATCGATGTCCAGCCAGCCGGGGGAGGGGTGAGCCGGGCCCGGGGAGCGGAGCCCGTCGACGAGGCCGGCACTGGGTTCCGGCGCCAGGTCCGGGTCGGGCTGGTAGCCGGGATCGAGGGTCCGGTCGTGGTCGTTCACGCGGGGAGGGTCACACCGTCCTTGGCCCTGGCGCGGGTGATCGCCTCGTGATGAGCATCCTGCAGTTCCCTGGTGGCTTGCTGGAAGGGGCCGCCGGCCGCATCCGGGGGCGGTGGTGGGGGCAGGCCCGACCGCAGTACCCGGTAGATGACGGCTCCGGTGACGTCGAAGATGGCCGTGGTTCCCAATGCCAATGCGGCGAACCGGTGCGACCTGTCCGTCTGCATAAGCGCGTCTTTCCCGCTTCGCAGCCGCGTCAAAACCCTTGCCCACTTTCTGATGTTCGGTGATGAATAGTGCTCTAAGCCGGCTAAAAGCAGAAAAGAACGGCGGCTGATTTCATTACAAAACGGGTGCTATCCGGCTGAAGTGCCCCAGCGGAGCGTCGCCGTCGGCTACTGCCCGCTGCGCGGCAACGAGGCCCGGGGTGCCCCGCCGATCCCTGGGCCGGGCCGGTGCCCGGCCCCGGTAGCCGATGCGGGTGCAGCCGCCTGTCCCGCCAGGATTTCCCTGAGCGGCGAACAGTTGCCGAAAAGTTACCCGGCTACCCACTGATACCGATCGGGCGTAGCCGACGCGAGGCCGGCCGTCTCCCCGGCCCCGGCTCGCGCGAGCGATTCATGCCCCATCAGATAGAAACGTCCGGATTTTCCTGGCGCTCCTGGAATCGCTGCCGCAGCCGGTCTGACGGCGGCCGGGCGGGCCGGCCAGCGCCAGGTTACGCTCCGCCGGCAGCGATTGCAGAAACTGCATACAGGCAGCACTGTCAGGGCCGGGGGACACGCTTGACCGACCCTTGACCCTGCATACCCCGATTGCTAGATTCCCCCGGGGCTTATCCCGGATCGTGAGATGCTTCCCCGTCATGGGCGAGGGTGCTTTTCTGGCGGCTGCGAGGGGCCGGCATACCGAGAGGAGAGGCATGTGGAAGCTCGCTTGGTAAAGGTTCGCGGATGGGCCTGGAAACTGGCCGTCCCAGCAGTGGGTCTGGCAGTGGCCGCCCAGCTTGCCCTGGCAGGCACCGCATCGGCGACCCGGACCGTTGCGGCCGTGCACCACACGGCACACCTGACGGCGAGTGTCCACAACCTGCTGGACTGCAACGTGACCGCGCTCAAGCGGCTGTGCACCGACCCGCACGGGTTCTATGACAAGAAGGCGTCCAGGTTCATAGACCCCAAGACCCACACCTACATCGGCCACGACGAGCCGAGCGTCAAGTTCATCTCCACCGCGACCGGCTCCGGCAACACGATGACCTACGGCATGCAGCTGTCGAAGGACCCCAAAAAGGCGCCGACCGCCACCGGCAGCGTGACCAAGTACGGCGAGCTGAGTGTCGCGCCCTGGTTCGGCCTGCCCATGTGCGACCCGAACTCCTACCCACAGAAGGGGTGCACGCCGCTCAGCGACGGCAACTCCGGGGCAATCGACAACCCCAATGCGGCTGGTTCCGCCTTCATGGAGCTTCAGTTCTACCCGCCTGGGTTCACCCCGTTCGTCGACTCCACGAGCTGCAGCGCGACCCAGTGGTGCGCGGCGCTCACCATTGACAGCCTGGAGTGCTCCTTCCAGTTCGCCACCTGCAACACCGGTTGTATCGAGCCGGTCAACTTCGCGTTCCTGCAGACCAATGGTGTGCCAGCTGGTAATCCAGCGCCGCAGGACCCCACCCTGTCCACCTTCATGGGTAACAGCAACACGCTGAAGATGAACCCCGGGGATGTGCTCAAAGTCGCCATCAGCGATGTGTCTTCTCCGTCATCAGGCACGGACACGGGCGGGCTGAGAGCGGACGTATGGGACCTCACCAGCAACACGCATGGCTGGATGGTGGCCAGCGCCGCGAACGGCTTCCAGAACACCGACCCCAGCACATGCGGCGGCAGCGCGTTCAGCTTCCACGCCGAGTACGACACGGCGTCGCAGCAGAACCAGGTGCCGTGGGCCGCGCTTGAGGGCGGCGTGCTGATGCAGCAGGAGATCGGGCACGGCGAGGCCTGCAAGTCGGTCGCCAGCAAGCTGGGCTTCTTGGCCACCTTTGGTGATGGCAGCTCCTACCACGACCCGAGCGTCTTCCAGACCTGCAAGGGCGGCACTGACAGCAAGACCGGTGAGGGCCCGTGCAGCCTCAGGACCGCCAACTGCCAGCACGCCACCACGCAGGGGAAGAAGGGGCCGGTCGCCTGCCCGCAGAAGAGTTTCGCCAGTGGCGCGCTGTGTGAGTTCGCCGACGCTTACTGCTTCCCCAAGGGCAACCGCACTGTCACGATCAATGGGGTCAGGGCCAGGGAAAACGCACCGGTGGCCATCTGCTACCAGAACGCTTTCCAGAATGGTGATCTCGACTTCGACGGCCTCGACTACCGGGCTGACTGGCCGAACGGCAGCGCGAACTTCCCGACGCCCATGAGATATGTCGGGCCATTCACCAACGGCAGCACGTACCCGAACATCCAGTTCGAGACGGACGCTGCGGGCTCCGAGGCACTCTGCAACGTCGCCACCGGCGCGAAGTGCACCGCCCCGCCGCTGGGCGCGAAGTTCTACCCGTTCTGGACGCTGAACAAGTCGCAGGCGGTCGGGAGCCTGGCGTCCGCCGGAAGCTGCGTCTGGAACTTTGGCAACGACATCGCCAAGGTGACGGCGTCTGACTTCGGGAAGGCCAAGCAGTACGGTACCCCGGATGTGGCCAGGTATGGCGGCACCCTCACCAGTGCGGTGCTGGCCAACCCTGCGCTCGCCTCGGGCTGCGCCACGATTCCGCCCTTCTAGGAATCTGCCGCGATAAGAATCTGCCGCGATAACCGCTCTGTTCGCCCGTCCGGGCTAGGTGGCCGTCCGGTGACCGGCCCGGGCTGGTGGCGATCTCGGCTACGATTTCCGTCATGCCCTGCCCCGATACGCACGTGGTGAGCTGAGATGCGGCTGGGCGGGGAGCCCGTGGGGCGCTGGGGCATCACGCTGATGGCCGTTGCCGGGGTGGCCGGGCTGCTGCTCGCCTGGCACGGGTGGACAGGCCGGGCCGCCGCGGTCACGCCATCCCTGGCCGGGGCAACCACATCCGCCCGGCCGGCGCCGGCGGCCAGCAGTCCCGCACCTGCGAGTCCGTCACCGGCCTCGCAGGGTCCGAGCGCGAGCCCGGCCGCATCCCCGACGGCGGCGACCCCGGCAGCGTCGGCGACCGCTGCGGGCTCCAGCCAGGTGGGGCCGGCGCTGAATTCGGAGCCGTTCGCCAGTTCGGCGTTCCAGATCTGGCCCGGGCCGATGAGCGCGGTCGCCAAGCAGGCCCTCACCGGGCTGACCATCTCGGTGCACAAACAGCGGACCGCCCTGTCGGTCGTCGCCGGGGTGAACGGCCAGCCGCCGGCCGCCCCGCACCTGTACCTCGGAGGAGCCAAGGTCTACGTGGTGGAGGCGTCCATGGGCGACGACTCCGGGAACTCGGACTACAGCCTGGGTGACGACGGCCTGGTGGTCACCAACGCCCAGGGAAGGATCATCCAGTGAGCCGCACCCCCGCCCGCCCGCCGGCGCCGCCAGCGCGCACGCGCCAGGCCGCTCCGGGCAAGACCGCTCCGGGCAAGGCCGCTCCGGGCAAGACCGCTCCGGGCAAGGGCGCCGCGGTCGCGCGGCCAGGAGCGCCGCTGTCCGAGCAGGCGGCCGCGTTCGCCAGCGAATGGTCGCCGGTCGCCGGCCGGATCCTGCTCGCGCTGGTGCTCGCCTGGTTCGGCTATCACGAACTCGTCCAGCCCGGTCTGTGGACCGGGTACGTGCCGGTCGTGGCCGCGACGTCGTCGCTGGCCGCGGCCGCCGTGCTCGCGCACGGCTGGGTGCTGCTGATGCTGGCGGTCGCCCTCGCGGCGGGCATCGCCACCCGGCTGGCGGCCCTGCTGGCCGCCGTCGTGATGCTGGAGATCATCATCTCGCTGACGGTGACGGCTGGCCTGTCCGACCTCACCCTGCGCGACGTGGGAGTGTTCGGCCTGGCGGTCTGCCTGGCCGGCATCAGCAACCAGCGCTTCGCCCTGCGCCGTTAGGCCGGGAAGGCTCCCCGCTTCATCGCGATCCTCCGGTGACTATCCACCGGCCGTGGCGGCCGGGCCCATTGTTGTCATGCAGTTAGAGGATCCCAGCCTGCGTTGGGCAATTTTGCGGAAGAATATCCGCTTGTGCCCAGGGAGCGGAGCGGCTCAGCTGTGATCGGGGAACAATGACACGCGATCGTAAGAGCACGTCAGGACGTCGGCTTCCATCCCCGGCGGGGATCGCCGCGCTGTTAACAGCACTGACGGCCGGGGTGGCGGTCAGTCTTGCGGCTGGCGGCACCGGTCCCGCGGCGGCTGCGCCCGCCCGGCCGGCTGCCAGCCCGGCGGCGCCGGGCAGCCGGATGGCCCTGATACGCGCGGCGGCGCAGGAGTCCGGAGTACCCGTGCGCCTGCTGCTTGCGATTTCCTACAACGCGACGCGGTGGGAACGCACCGGTGCTTCACCGAGCGCTGACGGTGGCTACGGGCTGATGGACCTGACCGCGAAGTCGTTTCCCGCGCCGGCGGACTGGCGTGGCCTCGCGGCCCACCCGGTCCCGCGCACCGTGACACTGCCCCGGACGCACGACACGCTCGCCGAGGCGGCACAACTGCTGCACGTCTCCACCGCCACCCTGAAAACCAGCGAGCGGCAGAACGTGCGTGGTGCCGCGGCACTGCTGGCACGTTATGCCCGGAAACTGTCCGGCGGAACGCTGCCTGCCTCGCTGGGTGGCTGGTACGGGGCGGTGGCCGCCTACAGCGGCGCGACGAACGCGCAGTCGGCGCGGTTGTTCGCCGACAGTGTGTTCCGCACGCTGGGCACCGGGGCGTCGCTGACCACCGCGGACCGGCAGGTCATGGATCTGCCGGCCACGCCGGGCCTGAGCCCGGACCGGGGGCAGCTCGCCGCGCTGGGCCTCAAGCCAGCCCCCCGGGCGGCGACGACACCGGCCGTGGACTGCCCGTCCACCCTCAGCTGCACCTTCGTGCCCGCCGCCTATGCGCAGGACAACCCTGCCGACCCGGCCAACTACGGCAACTACGACACCGCGGGGCGGCCGTCCAGCATGCTCAACCCGGCAGGGCAGACGGTCGGCATGAAGATCAACTACATCATCATTCATGACACCGAGGCCTCGTACGCCGCCACCGTCAACATATTCCAGGACCCGGTGTCGTACGTCAGCGCCAACTATGTGACCCAGTCCGCCAGCGGCGCGGTCACCGAGATGGTCCCCCCGGCCGACGTGTCATGGGGCGCCGGCGACTGGTACGTCAACATGCACGCCATCAACATCGAGAACGAGGGCTTCGCCGCACAGGGAAATACCTGGTACACGCCGGCCATGTACAGTTCCGATGCCGCGCTGGTCCGGTATCTGGCAGCCGAGTACGGCATCCCGCTCGACCGTGAGCACATTCTCGGCCACGAGGATGTGCCTGGCCCGACCACTGCCTATACCGCCGCACAGCACTGGGATCCGGGCCCGTTCTGGAACTGGAATCACTTCATGGCGCTCGTGCACGGGACGAGCGATTCCGCTGAGCGGTCCCGTGGCGGTTCGGCTACCCGGGGCACCCATCACCTGGTGACGATCGACCCCACCTTCGCCACCAACGTGCAGTCGGTGACTGACTGCCCGGGCACCGGTTGCGTCACGCTGAAGCGGCCGGCCAACTTCGTCTACCTGCGCACCGGGCCGGGCACCAGCCACCCGCTGATCGGTGACCCGATCCTGCACCCGGGAGGCAACGGCACGAATGCCGACAGCGACTGGGGTGACAAGGCCACCATCGGGGAGACATTCGTGTTCGCCGGGCAGAGCGGCAAGTGGACGGCCATCTGGTTCGCGGGCCGGAAAGCCTGGTTCTACAACCCGCCCGGTGCCCGGCAGAAAGCGCTGTACACCGGCGGGAAGGTGATCACGCCGAAGGCAGGCCTGAAATCCATCCCGGTCTATGGCGCCGCCTACCCGGAGGGGTCCGCGTACCCGTCAGCGGTCAAGGTGAAACAGGTGGTCAAGCTGGCCTACACCATCCCGGCCGGCCAGGAATACCCGCTGGCCGGCCCGGTGCCCACCGACTACTACTACGCCATGACGTTCGATTCCAGCCTGACGGACGACCATACGGTCATCATCGGGAAGACCGCCTACGAGCAGATCTCGTTCAATCACCGGCGGTTCTTCGTCCAGGCCAAAGATGTGACCGTGAAAAGCCTGTCCTGACCGGGGGGATGGGCCACCGCACGCCAGCGCTGGCGCGGTCAGCGGGCCCGGTCAGCGCCGTCGCCGAGAGCACCGCGGTGACCGGCCAGATCCGGTTCCCGTGGACGGGCCTGTGCGGGACAGGATGCGCGGCTCCCTCCGGCTGCGCGGCGCTGGGCAAACGGCTCCCCCCAAGCGAGCCCGGGACAGGTGAGCCGGGCGGGAGCGGGTCAGATCTGGGACCAGGCGCGGGTGAGGACCTCGCGCAGGATCTGCTCCATCTCGTCGAAGTGCTCCTGGGTGCAGGTGAGCGGGGGAGCGAGCTGGATCACCGGGTCGCCGCGGTCGTCGGCCCGGCAGATCAGGCCAGCCTCGAACAGCGCCGGGGACAGGAAGCCGCGCAGCAGCCGCTCGGACTCGCCGTCGTCGAAGGTCTCCCGGCTGGCCTTGTCCTTGACCAGTTCGATCCCGTAGAAGTATCCGTCGCCGCGGACCTCGCCGACGATCGGCAGGTCACTGAGCTTCCCCAGGGTGGCGCGGAACGCCCCCTCGTTCGCGCGGACGTTGCCGAGCAGGTCTTCCTTCTCGAACACGTCGAGGTTGGCCAGCGCGACCGCGGCCGACACCGGGTGGCCGGCGAAGGTGACGCCATGCAGGAACGTGGCGGCGCCGGTCGTGAACGGCTCCATCACCGCGTCGCTGACGAGCATGCCGCCCAGCGGGGAGTAGCCCGACGTCACACCCTTGGCGAAGGTGATGATGTCCGGCTGGTAGCCGTACCGCTGCGCCCCGAAGTAGTGGCCAAGCCGGCCGAAGGCGCAGATGACCTCGTCGGAGACCAGCAGCACCCCGTAGCGGTCGCAGATCTCGCGTACCCGGGGGAAGTAACCGGGCGGCGGCGGGAAGCACCCGCCGGAGTTCTGCACCGGCTCCAGGAACACGGCGGCCACCGACTCCGGGCCCTCCCGCAGGATCGCCCGCTCGATCTCATCGGCCGCCCACCGGCCGAACGCCTCCCAGTCGTCAGCGACAAAACCGGGTGCCCGGTAGAAGTTGGTGTTCGGCACCCGCACCCCGCCCGGCGCCATCGGCTCGAACGGGTGCTTGATGTCGGGCAGCCCGGTGATGGCAAGCGCCCCCATGGAAGTGCCGTGGTAGGCGATGTCCCGGCTGAGCACCTTGTACCGGCCTGGCTGGCCGATCGTCTTGAAGTACTGCTTGGCCAGCTTCCAGGCTGACTCCACCGCCTCGGACCCGCTGGTCGTGAAGAACACCCGGTTCAGCTCGCCCGGTGCCAGCACGGCCAGCCGTTCCGCCAGTTCGACCGCGCGCGGGTGCGCATACGACCAGAGCGGGAAGTAGGCGAGTTCGCTGGCCTGGCGGGCACCCGCCTCGGCCACCTCGGTCCGGCCGTGGCCGATCTGGGAGACGAACAGGCCGGACAGGCCGTCCAGGTAGCGCTTGCCGTGGGCGTCGAAGACGTACTGCCCGGACCCGCGGACGATGAGGGGGACCTCGCCTGCGGCGTAGGACGACATGCGGGTGAAGTGCAGCCATAGGTGGCGGTGGGCCGCTGCCTGCAGCGCCTCACCGCTCAGGCCGCCGGCGGGATGCGGAGTGCTCATCTGGTCCCCCAGCTGTAGGTTTGCTTGCGCAGTTTCAGGTAAACGAAGGTCTCGGTGCTGATCACCGTGGGAACCATGCGCACCCGGCTGAGGATCTCCAGCAGATGGTCATCGTCCTCGCAGACCACTTCCACCAGCAGATCGAACGACCCCGAGGTGATCACGACGTAGTCGATCTCTTCCATCCTCGCCAGGTGATCGGCTACCCGTTCCAGGTCGCCCTCGCACTTGATGCCGATCATGGTCTGCCGGTGGAAGCCGAGCATCATCGGGTCGGTGACCGCGACGATCTGCATGACTCCAGCGTCGATCAGGCGCTGGACCCGCTGCCGGACGGCGGCCTCGGACAGCCCGATCGCTTTGCCGATGGCCGCGTACGAGCGCCGGCCATCCTGCTGGAGTTGCTCGACGATCTGCTTGGAGGTCTGGTCGAGGACGACCCGCGCCGCGCCCCGGCCACGGTCCCGGCTGGGCCGCTCGTGCCGGTCAGTCCCGCTCCGCCGGCTCCCTCCGGCGTTCTCTCCGCCCGGGATGATGGCAGTCCCTGGCGTGTGAGCCATGCGGTTGCCTCCTTCGCAAGGCAATCGTGTCACGCTTCCGCCACATGTCAACTGATTTCGTCGAAACAGATGCTATCTGCTGCGGAATCACTTGTGGCTGATCCAATTCTCTGCCAGGGTCGGACCAGATTGCCCGACCGGCTCTGCGAATCCCCAAGTCAGGAGGCTGCCGGTGCCAGCGACCACGCACCCACCTGCCCCTATGCAGGAGCTGAGCAATTTTGTCAACGGCGAGTACGCCGCCGCCGCTTCTGGCCAGATGAGCGATGTGGTGGACCCCAGTACGGGGGAGGCGTACGCGCGCGCGCCGGTGTCGGGCGCGGCAGACGTGGACGGCGCACTCAGGGCGGCGTCCGCCGCTGGCGAGGGGTGGCGCGACACCACTCCCGCGCAGCGCAGCCTCGCGCTGCTCAAGTTCGCCGACGCGATCGAGGCCCGGGCGGAGGAGATCGTGGCGGCCGAGTGCCGCAACACCGGCAAGCCGGCTGGCCTCACCATGGCCGAGGAACTCCCGCCGCTGGTAGACGAGATCAGGTTCTTCGCCGGCGCCGCCCGCATCCTGCAGGGCACCGCGGCGGGGGAGTACCTGGCCGGCCACACCTCGGTCATCCGGCGTGAGCCGGTGGGGGTGTGCGCCCAGGTGACGCCCTGGAACTACCCCATGATGATGGCGGTCTGGAAGTTCGCCCCGGCGGTCGCGGCCGGCAACACGGTGGTGCTCAAGCCCTCGGACACCACGCCGGTGTCCACGCTGCTGCTGGCCGAGATCGGCGCCGAGTTCCTGCCGCCCGGCGTGTTCAACGTGATCTGCGGTGACCCCGGCACCGGGCGGGCGCTGGTCAGCCATGACATCCCGCAGATGGTGTCGATCACCGGGTCGGTGCGGGCGGGCACCGAGGTCGCGCGGGCGGCGGCCGAGAAGCTGAAGCGGGTCCACCTGGAACTGGGCGGCAAGGCGCCGGTCATCGTGTTCGACGACGTGAACGTGGAAAAGGCGGCAGCCGGGATCGCCGGCGCCGGCTACTTCAACGCCGGCCAGGACTGCACCGCCGCCACCCGGGTGCTGGCCGCGCCAGCCGTCGCGGACGACCTGACCTCGGCCCTGGCGGAGCAGGCCCGCGTCACCACGGTCGGCGGTCCTGACGTGCCGGACGCCGACTACGGCCCGCTCAACAACCCGGTGCAGCTGTCCCGGGTGCAGGGGTTCCTGGACCGGCGGCCGGACTACGCGCAGGTGCTGACCGGCGGCCATCAGGTGGGGGAGCGCGGCTATTTTTTCGCGCCGACGGTCGTGGCCGGGCTGCGGCAGGACGACGAGATGATCCAGGAGGAGATCTTCGGCCCGGTGATCACCGTGCAGCGGTTCAGCTCCGAGGAGGAGGCGGTGCGCTGGGCCAACGGCGTGAAGTACGGCCTGGCCGCGAGCGTCTGGACGCGGGACCACGGCCGGGCCATGCGGGTGGCCCGCCAGCTCGACTTCGGCGCGGTGTGGATCAACACCCACATCCCGTTTGTCTCCGAGATGCCGCACGGCGGCTTCAAGCACTCCGGCTACGGCAAAGACCTGTCGATGTACGGATTCGAGGACTACACGCGAATCAAACACGTCATGAGCTACCTCGGTGCCTGACCTGCGGCTGGTGGCCGGACCACAGTGGTCCAGTAACAAGAACGTAACTGAATTCGTTGTAATGTACAGTCTTCACTACTGATTCAGTTGATGTTGTATCACGTGTCTGCGAGGATCGGGTCATCTACGCTGACCGGTGGACCGGTTGGGTCACGTGGGAGGCCGCTGAGCCCCGACCGAGAAGAGGGATACCTGCCTGACATGAGCGAGAGGCAAGTGCCCGCCCTGGCGGGAACCGAGCCCGCCGCCGGGACAGCTCCGGGCGACGCGGGTGCCGATTCGGCAGGCGCTGGCATGCCAGCGCCACAAGCCGTGCAGGTGCCAGCCATCGAACTCTCCGGTGTGGTCAAGGAATTCCACTCCCGCGGCGAGGTGGTCGCCGCCGTGCGCGGCATCGATCTGCAGATCCGCGAGGGCGAGTTCTTCTCCCTGCTAGGGCCGTCCGGATGCGGCAAGACCACGACCATGCGGATGATCGCCGGGTTCGAGGAACCCACCTCCGGCTCAATCCGGCTGCAGGGCCAGGACGTCACCGGGATCGCGCCGAACAAGCGTGACGTCAACATGGTGTTCCAGTCCTACGCGCTGTTCCCTCACATGAGCGTGTTCGAGAACGTGGCCTTCGGCCTGCGCCGCAAGCATGTGGCCAAGCCAGAGATCACCCGCCGGGTCGGCGAGATGCTCGACATCGTCGACCTGGCCGGCCGGGGGGAGCGTCGGCCCCGGGAGCTGTCCGGCGGCCAGCAGCAGCGGGTCGCGCTGGCCCGGGCACTGGTCAACAGCCCCCGGGCGCTCCTGCTCGACGAGCCGCTGGGTGCGCTCGACCTCAAGCTCCGGCAGGCCATGCAGGTCGAGCTGAAGCGAATCCAGCGTGAGGTCGGGATCACCTTCGTCTATGTGACGCACGACCAGAACGAGGCGCTGACCATGTCGGACCGGATCGCGGTCATGAACGACGGGATCATCGAGCACCTCGGCTCCCCACGCGAGATCTACGAGCACCCCAAGACCAGGTTCGTGGCCGGCTTCATCGGCACTTCCAACCTGCTCACTGGCACCGTCGCCCGGGTGGACGGGGACCGGGCCGTGATCGAGCTGAACCAGGACGAACGGATCATCGTGCCAGTTCATGAGGTGAGCGTGCACACGGGCCAGGCACTGGAGCTCACGGTCCGGCCCGAGAAGATCGAGCTGAGCGCGGCGGCGCCGTCCGGCGCCGGCTGCCGGCTGCGCGGCACTGTCACCGAGGTGGTCTACCTCGGCACCTCCACAAACTTCTCAGTGACCACCACGGCCGGCGCCGATGTGGTCATCTTCCAGCAGAACTCAGCGTCCGCAAGTAGCGCGGCCGCCCGCGGTGACAGTGTCTGGCTGTCATGGAATCCCCAGCACTCGTATCCGATCGGCTGACCGATCGGCCGGAGGAGGAGCGGAGCAGTAAATGATCAACGAACACCAGCAGCCGCCCGTCGGCGATGAACCCGGAATCGACCCCTCGATCTGGCGGGGGATGACACAGCGGAGGATCTCCCGCCGGCAACTGGGCACCGGCGTGGGAGCGCTCGGCCTTGGCGCTTTCCTCGCGGCCTGCGGGGTGAAGGGAGCCTCGACCACTGGCGGATCTACGCCGGCCGGGGGCGTTGGCTCGTCTTCGTGGTGGGCCAAGCAGAAGCTGACCAACACTGTCAACTTCGCTAACTGGCCCTACTACATCGACGTGCTGAACGGCAAGCACCCCTCGCTGGAGCACTTCACCCAGACGACCGGGATCCAGGTGACCTACACCGAGCCAATCAACAACAACCTTCCCTTCTACGCCAAGATCCGGCCGTCGCTGCAGGCCAAGCAGTACACGGGCTTCGACATCATCGTGATGACCAACAACAGCCCGCCGCTCGGCTACCTGATCGACTTCGGCTGGCTGACCCCGCTCGACCAGTCCATGATGACGAACTTCTACAAGTACGCGGGCCCGCTGATCAAGAACCCAGCCTGGGACAGGGGCAACAAATACACGATGGCCTGGCAGTCGGGGTGGACGGCGATCGGCTACAACTCCTCGGTGATCAAAAACCCGGGCACCAGCGTGGACATCCTGTTCGACAAGAAGTACGCGGGCAAGGTCGGCATGATGAACGACCCGCAGGAACTCGGCAGCCTCGGGCTGCTCGCCATCGGGGTCGAGCCCGCCACGTCCACCGAGTCCGACTGGGCGAAGGCGGCCAAGAAACTCCAGCAGCAGAAGAGCGACGGCATCGTCCGCGCCTACTACGACCAGAGCTACATCGACCACCTGAAGAACGGCGACACCGTCGTCACCCAGGCCTGGTCCGGCGACATCTTCCAGGCCGACCTGAACAGCAAGTACAAGAACCTGAAGCTGCTCATCCCCAACGAGGGCGGCATGTTCTGGACCGACAACATGTGCATCCCGATGTACGCCCAGAACCCCAAGGCGGCCATGAAGCTCATGGACTTCTACTACGACCCGCAGTCCCAGGCCGTGGTGGAGTACTACAACGACTATGTCTGCCCGGTGCCCGCAGCCAAGCAGGTCCTGCTCCAGCCGACCGGATGGGCACAGACAACGCTGAAGGAGATGGGGCCGTCGATCGGCCTGCCGACATCTACCACGGCCAACGCGCCCACAGTGTTCCCGACGCCGCAGTACATCCAGAACTCACGGCCGTACTACCAGTACAAGAGCCAGGAAGAACTGAACGCGTGGAACAACCTGTTCTTGCCCATCACCCAGGGCGCGTAGGCGCCCGCCGCGGCCGGCTCAGGCTCGGGAAGGCGCTCGCGCCCTATCTCCTGAGCCTGCCGGCCGGCCTGTGGCTGCTTGCGCTGTTCCTGGTCCCGCTGATCGTGATGCTCTCGCTGTCGCTGCAGACGTGCAACTTCGGCACCGGGGCCTGCGTCATGACCTGGCACTGGGGCGAGTTCTGGCAGCAGGTAAGCCTGTACCACGCCCAGTTCCTCGTCAGTTTCTACTTCGCGGCCGCAGCCACGCTGATCGACCTGGTGGTGTCGTTCCCGATTGCCTACTGGATCGCCTTCCACGGGGGGAACAAGAAGAACTTCTTCCTGCTCATGCTGCTGGTCCCGTTCTTCGTGTCCTTCGTGATCCGTACCGTGGTGTGGCAGTTCATCCTGTCCGACCAGGGCATCATCCTCGGCAGCCTGAAGAACGCCCATTTGCTGCCGCAGAACTTCCACGTGCTCGCCACCGGCTACGCGGTGGTGGCCGGGCTCGCCTACAACTATCTGCCGTTCACCGCGCTGCCGCTGTATGTGGCGATCGAGCGGATCGACAGGTCCGTGCTGGATGCCGCCTACGACCTGTACGCAAGCAAGCGGGAGGCGTTCCTGCGCGTGATCCTGCCGCTCACTGTGCCTGGCCTGTTCGCGGCGTTCCTGCTCACGTTCATCCCAGCCCTCGGCGACTACGTCAACCAGCAGGTGCTCGGCGGCACCGGCAACACGATGATCGGGACCGTCATCCAGAACGCGTTCCTGGTCAACCTCGACTACGCGGGCGGATCCGCGCTGTCGGCGGTGCTGCTGGCGATCGCCCTTGTCGGCATCTTCGCCTATGCGCGTCTGCTCGGCTCACGGACGATCGAGGAGTACCTGTGAGCATGGTCGTCACTGCCACCGGGGCCCGGGAAGCCCGCGAGGCCGGCCCGGCCCGGCGCCCGCACCGGCGGTGGACCCGGTTCGTCCTGCCCGTCTACTCCTGGCTGGTCATCGCCTACCTGGTGTTCCCGATCGCGGTGATGATCCTCTACAGCTTCAACAAGGTCACCACCGGCCTCCCGCAGGTGAGCTTCGCCTGGAACGGGTTCACCCTTCAGTGGTACCGGCAATGGAGCGGGGTCCCGGGACTCACCTCCGCGTTCTGGCTGTCCATCCAGCTGGCCGTCGCCAGCATGCTGCTGGCGACGGCCATTGGCACCCTGCTGGCTCTCGCGCTGGTGCGATACCGCCCGCCGCGCTTCCGCGGCAAGGCGATGGTGGAGCAGGTCATGTTCCTCAACATCGCCGCACCCGAGATCGTTCTTGGTGCCTCCCTGCTCGGGCTGTTCGTCACCGTCAGCCTGGCCCGCGGCTTCATGACCTTGCTGCTGGCACATGTCGCGTTCAGCATCGCGTATGTCGCGGTCACCGTCCGGGCGCGGATGGCGGGCTTCGACCGGTCGCTGGAGGAGGCCGCCGCCGACCTGGGCGCTAGCCCGTGGGTCACCTTCCGCAAGATCACCCTGCCGCTGATCATGCCGGGCATCCTGGCGGGTGCGCTGATGGCGTTCGCCCTGTCCATCGACGACTTCGTGACCTCGAACTTCGTGAGCGGGAGCGCGGTCCCGTTCCCGGTCTGGGTGTACGGCGCGGTGCGGGTCGGCATCCCGCCGCAGGTCTTCGTCTTCGGCACCGCGATCTTCACGGTCGGAATCCTGTGTGCGATCGCCAGCGTCGTGATCGGCTGGCGCAAGCAGACCTGACCCAGGGCGGACCGTTGTGAGTGGCGACATGGTGCGCAGCCGTGCTGCCGGTTTCCATCGCCGTGACGCGCTCAGGCTGGCGGGCCTCGCCGGGCTGGGGGCTGCCGGGCTGGGGGTGGCCGGGTGCGGAACCGGGGGCGGTCTGCCCGCTCCGCAGGGCACGGGGCTGACCCCGGTGGCCAGGTACTGGGCCCGGCAGCGCCGGCACGGCCACGTGAACTTCGCCAACTGGCCGTTCTACATCGACGCCGGGCACCAGACGCTGCGGGACTTCACCGCGGTGACCGGGATCACCGTGACCTATGCGGAGGTCATCGCCGACGATGCCGCCTGGTTCACGAAGATCAGCCCGATCCTGAGGTCAGGGGAGTCCATCGGCTACGACGTCATGGTCATCACCGACGGGTTCCAGTTCTCCGACCTGGTGACCCTGGGGGAGCTGACCCCGCTCGACCAGAGCCGGATGACGCACTTCTACGCGTACGCCGCACCCAGGTTCACCCGCCGGCCGTTCGACCCCGGCAACACCTACAGCATGCCGTGGGCGTCCGGAACCACCGGCATCGCCTGGAACCCGGCCCACATCAAGACGCCTGTCACCAGCATCAGCGAGCTGTGGAACCCGGCCTACAAGGGCAGGGTGGGAATGCTCGCCGACCTGCAGGACCTCGGGAATTTCGGCCTGCTCAAGCTTGGCGTCAAGCCGGAGATCTCGACCCCGGCCGACTGGCGTGCGGCGGCGAAGGTGCTCACCGCGCAGCGCGACGTCGGCCTGGTCCGTGGCTACTACCAGCAGTCCTACCTCGATGCCCTGGTCAAAGGCGAGATCTGGATCTCCATGGCCTGGTCAGGGGACATCGCCCAGCACAACCTGTCGTCGCCGGCCGGGCTGCAGTTCGTGATCCCGGCCGAGGGCGGCAGCATCTGGACCGNNGTCCCCGCCGTCCAGCCGATCATCAGCTACGACGCGGCCAGGGCCACCGGGAAGGCCCGCCACCGCCTGGATCAGGTCGCCACCAGCAAGCTGATCTGGCTGAGCGCCGCCGAATACGCCCGGCTCCACAACTACCCGGACCTGAGCGGCAAGCGGCGGCGCGAGTACCTGTCCGTCTTCGCGCCGGTCGCCGCCGGCTGGCCGGGCTGACATGGCCACACCCATGACCGGGCAGATGCTGGCCGGTCCCCTCGCCGGGGCCCGTCCGGTCCCGTACTGGCTGGACCAGCCCGGCGCGCCCGGCCCGCAGCCACCGCTGACCCGCGCGACCGCGGCCGGCCTGGCGGTCGTCGGCGGGGGGTTCACCGGCCTGTGGACGGCGCTGCTGGCCAAGGAACGCGACCCGGACGCCGACGTGGTGCTGCTGGAAGGCAGGACGGCTGGCTGGGCCGCCTCCGGCCGCAACGGCGGTTTCTGCGCTGCCAGCCTCACTCATGGGCTGGCAAATGGGCAGGCCCGGTTCCCCGGCGAGATCGCCGACCTGGACCGGCTCGGAATGACGAACCTGACCGAGATCGCCGCCACCATCACCCGGTACCGGATCGGGTGTGCCGCCGAGCTGACCGGGGAACTGGCTGTCGCGGTGGCGCCCTGGCAGCTCCCCGGCCTGCACGAGGACGCGCGGGCGGCCCGTGCCCTCGGTCACGACGTGCGGGTGCTGACGGAGGACGAGGTCAGGGCCGAGGTGGATTCACCGACGTATCTCGGCGGCGTCTGGTACCGCGATGCCTGCCTGATGCTCGACCCCGCCCGCCTGGCCTGGGGCCTGCGCCGGGCGTGCCTGGAGGCGGGGGTGCGGATCTTCGAGCACTCCCCGGTGACCGGCGTGTCCGCGCAGGGCCAGGCGGGGCTGCGGGTGCTCACCAGGCAGGGCTCCGTGCTGGCGGACCGGGTGGCCCTGGGGACCGGCGCCTACCCGCCCTTGCTGCGCAGGCTGCGCCACTATCTGGTGCCGGTGTACGACTACGTGCTGGTGACCGAGCCGCTCCCGGCCGACCGGCTGGCCAGCGTCGGCTGGCGGAACCGGCAGGGCCTGGCCGACAGCGGCAACCAGTTTCATTACTACCGGCTCACCGCTGACAACCGGATCCTGTGGGGCGGCTACGACGCCGTCTACTACAACGGCGGCCGGATCACCGGCGCGCGGGACCAGCGCCCTGCCACGTTCGCCATGCTGGCACAGCACTTCTTCACCACCTTCCCGCAACTGGCCGGGACCCGCTTCACCCATGCCTGGGGCGGGGTGATCGAC
>DPMS01000582.1 GCA_003541285.1 Actinomycetota bacterium | reverse complement strand
CCGAGCTGCTCGGCGGCCAGCGCCAGCGCCGCCACGTCCAGCGTCCTGTCCAGCACGGCGGCCGCCTGGCCGTCGGAGCCGATCAGGATGGCCGGCACCTGATCGAATTCCAGGCGGGCCAGCTTGCGGGTCTGGTCCAGCGTGGGCAGCGCAGTGCGGGTGAGCCCGCCGGCATGGGCGTCCACCGCGAACATCGACAGGCCGGCTGACGTGCGGCCGTGCACCAGCAGCAGGCTGGCGATGTGGCCGTCGGCCACGAAGTTCTTGTGCCCGTCCAGCTGCCAGCCGTCACCGCTGGCACGTGCGGTCGTGCCGGTGGAGGCACCGTCCCAGGAGCCGTCGTCCTCGGTGAAGGCCAGCGTGGCGATGGTGTCGCCGGCCGCGATGCCCGGCAGGTACTCGTGCTTGGCCTTTTCGTCGCCGGAGGCGAGCAGCACGGTGGCGGCGAGGACGGCGCTGGCGAAGTATGGCCCGCAGTACAGGCACCGTCCGAGTTCCTCCAGCACAATGGCCTGCTCCACGAATGTGAAGCCGGCTCCGCCGTACTCCTCGGGAATGGCGATGCCCGGCAGGCCGAGCTGGGCCCCGGCCTGGCGCCAGACCGCGGGGTCGTAGCCCAGCTCAGTTTCCATCAGCGCGCGGGCGCGGGCGACCGGTGACTTCTCGGACAGGAAGCGCCGGACCGATTGCCGCAATTGCTCCTGCTCCGGACTTTCCGCGATCTGCATACGGGACTCTCCGTTCGTCAGCTTCCGGTCACGACCAGCGCGTCGAGCGCCTCGACGCGGCCGCCGCTTACCCACAGCGGGTTGACTTCCAGTGCGCGCAGCGAACTGCCCAGCGACACGGCAGCATCCCCGAGAGCGCAGACCACCGCGGCGAGCCGGTCCAGATCGGCCCGCGGCCTCCCCCGCGATCCGTGCAGCAGGGCAGCGCCGCGCAGCTCGTTCAGCATGCGCTTGACCTCGGCTGGGTCCACGGGCAGCACCCGCAGGCTGATGTCCCGCAGAATCTCCACCCACAGGCCGCCCAGGCCCACCGTGAGCACTGGACCGAAGGTCGGGTCCATGGTGACGCCGGCCAGCAGTTCGAGGCCGCCGCCCCGCATTGCGGTGACGAGCACACCGTCAACCTGCGCGCCCGGTATCGCGTCACCAGCGGCGCGGACCCGGCGGTAGGCCTCCCGCACCTCCGCGGGGGAGCCGAGGCCGAGCTCGACGCCCCCGAGATCGGACTTGTGTGTGATCTGCGCTGAGCAGACCTTCAGCGCCACCGGGAGCCCCAGCCGTACGGCGGCACCGGCCGCCTCCTCCGCCGAGGTTGCCAGTTCTGCGGGAACGAGCGGCACACCCGCGGCGGCGAGGAACTGCCGGGCGGCCAGCTCCGACCACGGGCCGTCCGGCGCGGACGCTGGCGCGGGCAGGAGCGGCTGCGCCGGCGCCGGCTGGCTGCGGCCGGCGGCAGCGCGGCCGGCGTTCTCCACCCACCACAGTGCGTTCTGCAGGGCGCAGATGCCCAGGCCGATGCTGGGGAGCACGTTGATGCCGCGGCAGGTCAGCTGCTCGCGCGCGTAGCGGCTGATGTCCACGCAGGTCGCGTTCACCGGGATGACCGGGACTGGCGCACTTGCGATGCGGCCGGCCAGCCAGTCCAGGCGCTCCTCGATCAGGCCGGCCAGGCCCTCGTTCGCTGGCCGCGCATCCGGCAGCCTGATACCGCCGAAGAGGATGAAGTCGAGGCCCGGATCGCTGGCGGCCGCGTCCAGGGCGTGGTCGATCGGGGTCAGCGCGCTGGTGCGCCGGTGGGCAAGCGTGTACCCGGTGACGTCGAGCGGATTGCGCGCGGAGGCGAACGGCGGCAGCAGCGGCTGGATGGCGGCGATGGTCTGCGGCGCGAATTCCGGTACCTCGATGCCAGCCGCAGCCGAGCGGTCGGCGATGATGTCGCAGGCACCCCCGGATGTGGTCAGCACGCCCATGCGCCGGCCCCGCGGATGCCGGGCATGGCCGAGCAGGGCGGCGGTCGCCAGCAGTTCTTCGAGGCTGGTTACCCGGATGACGCCGAGCCGCCGCAGTTCCGCGCCGACGACCGCGTCGTCGCCCGTCACCGACCCGGTGTGCGCGAGCGCCGCTGCCTGCCCGGCCGGGCTGGCCCCCGCCTTCAGCGCCACGATCGGTTTCCCCGCCGCCGCCGCGCGCCCGGCGGCCCGGCTGAACTCGCCGGGGCTGCTGATCTCTTCCAGGAACAGGCTGATGACCTTCGTGGCCGGATCGTCGATCAGGTACTCGATCACGTCGGTTGTCGTGATCATCGCCTCGTTTCCCATCGAGGCGAGCACGCTGACACCGATGGCGTGCGCGCGGGCGAAGGCGAGGACGTCGGTCGCCAGCGCGCCGCTCTGCAGCACGATGCCAACCGGTCCTGCGGTCAGTGGCGGGGGGACGATGAAGCCAAACGGCGCGCAGCGTGCGTGTGCGTTGACATAGCCGAGGCAGTTCGGGCCGAGCAGGGTGATGTCGTGTTTCACGGCATGTGCGATGAGCCGGTCCTGAAGGTCCCGGCCGGCGTCGCCGACCTCGCGGTACCCGGACGCGAGTATCACCGCGTTGCGGACGCCCGCCGCTGCGGCGTCGTCCAGCACGTCCGCGACCGCGTGCTGCGGGGCGAGCACGAAAGCCAGGTCCACTGGCCCGTCCAGCTGGCGCAGGCTCGGGATGGCAGGCTGCCCGAATACCTCCTTGTGCCGGGGATGCACGGGGATCAGCGGCCCGCTGAAACCCACGGTCTGGCTGCTGAGCATGATGTTCTGCGCCCAGCCCGAGGTGTCCGCCGCGCCGACCAGCGCGATGCTGCGCGGAGCGAAGAACCGCGCCAGCCGGCTGGCCGTCACCAGTGGGCGCAGGGTATGCCGGTCANNTAGCCGTCGCCGTCCGGCCGGACCAGGGCGCCGGTCCCGACGATCGCCATGGCGATCTCGCCGAGGCGCTTGTGGTACTCGCTCCAGAACAGCTTCGTGATCGAGGCCTCAGGCCCGGGCTGGCGGCCCTCCGCGATCTGCGCGAGCGCCCGCAGCCCGCTGTAGCGCATCAGCTGCACCTGCGTGTAGGCCCAGGCGAGCTGCTGGCGCACCAGCGGGTCGCGGTCCTTGCCGCAGGAGCGGGCGGTGTCGGCCAGTGCCCAGAACTCCCGCTCGTAGCGCAGGTACCCGATGGTGGCCCCGCCGCCGCGCTCATGGCCCAGCGTCGTCATCGCGACCCGCCAGCCATTGTTGACGCCGCCGATCACGTTGAACAGCGGGGCGCGCACGCCGTCCAGGAAGTCCTCGCAGAACTCCGCCGCCCCCGACATCTGCCGGATCGGCCGGTACTCCACACCCGGGCCGGTGAACGGCAGCAGAACGTAGGACAGGCCGGCGTGCTTGGGCAGGCCGGGATCCGTCCGGCACAAGACGAAGATCATGTTCGCCCGGGCCGCGCCGGACGTCCAGACCTTCTGGCCGGTCACCACGATCTCGTCGCCGTCAACGACGCCACGGGTCTCGACGGCGGCCAGGTCGGAGCCGTGCCCCGGCTCGGAGAACCCCTGGCAGTAGGCATCTTCGCCGGAGAGGATCCTGGGCAGGAAATACGCCTTCTGCTCGGGCGTCCCATGGACCAGGACCGACGGGGCGACCAGCGCTTCTCCCATGCCGCGGATGACGCGGGGCACCCCGGCCCGGGCGAACTCCTCGTTCAGCACGGCGATACGGACGGCGCCGGCATCCTGGCCGCCGTAGGCAGCCGGCCACTGGGGGCAGATCAGCCGGGCCTCGGCCAGCCGCCGTTCCCACTCGCCGTACCGCGGGTCCGACAGGGCGTGCACCATCTGGTCGTCGCGGAACCCCCCGGTGACGGGCAACGCGTTCCAGTCGGCGAGTTCCACCAGCCCGCGGGGCGTATTCGCGGCAATCCAGTCGCGCAGATCGCTGCGATACCGGCGGATTTCCGGTCCAAGGTCGAGTTCCACCACGGGCCTCCTCGGCAGCGAAGAGCGGCGAGCGCCGGCCGCCCGGCGGCGACCTCGCGAACTCCGCCAAGCCAATTTACGACATTCTAGAATTCTGTTCTATCAGAACCCGGCTGGTGCGCCCTGTCAATAGCCGGATGATGACGACCCGGGCGGGCCATCTGGATCTGCCCGCCCGGGATACGCCAGCTGGCCGGCGAGCCAGGCAGGCGGGCCGTCGGCTACCGGGGCCGGCGCCCGAGAACCAGCACGCCAGCCGTGGCGAACATGCCGCCATTGCCGAGGATGACGCTGATCTGCGGGTCACCGGCCGGGGCCGCGGCCTCGCCGCGCAGCTGGCGGACACCTTCGGTGATGGCGAACATGCCATACATCCCCGTGTGGGTGTAGGAGAGCCCGCCGCCGTTGGTATTCAGCGGCAGCGAGCCGCCAGGCCCGGTGTTCCCATCGGCTATGAACGCCCCTGCCTCGCCCCTGCCGGTGAAGCCGAGCGCCTCCAGCCCGTAGATGGGCACGTGGGCGAACGCATCGTAGATCATCAGGTGATCCACGTCGGCGACGCCGATGCCAGCCTCGGCGAAGGCTGCCTGGCCGGCCAGCCGGAACGCCTGGGACTCGGTGAAATCCACCATCTGGGAGATCATCGGGGTCTCCGACGACTCCCCGGTTCCGAGGATGTGCACGCCGGGCTTCGGGAACTCCGCCGCGCGCTCCGCCGAAGCGATCACCAGCGCGCCGCCCCCGTCGGTGACCAGGCAGCACTCCAGCAGGTGGAACGGGTAGGCGACCAGCCGGGACGCCAGCACGTCCTCGACCGTGATCGGGTCACGGAACGCGGCGCGCGGGTTCTTCGCCGCCCACCGCCGCTGCGCCACGGCGACATACGCGAGCTGCTCATGGGTCAGCCCGTGCTCCTTCATGTAGCGCAGCAACGGGATGGTGAAGGTCGTCGTCGGGCCGAACGTGCCGTAGGGGGCCTCGAACTGCCCCATCGGGGAGGACGGAGGAATACGGAACGGGGCTGCGCCGACCCGGGACCGTCCCGACTGCCCGTGGGTTATCAGGACCGTCTTCGCGTAGCCGGCCCGGATGGCCGCGACCGCGTGCCGGACATGGAGCAGGAACGAGGTCCCGCCGACCCCGGTGCCGTCGATCCAGTCCGGCGTGATCCCGAGCGCATGCGCGACCTGCACCGGTCCGGGCGATGCGACGGTGGCGATGCCGTCGATGTCGCGCAGCCGCAGGCCCGCGTCGGCCACCGCGTTCAGCGCGCCCTCGGTGTGCAGTTGCAGCTCCGAATGGCCGGGCAGCTTGCCGACCTGGTCGGTTTCGGCCGCGCCGGCGATGATGACCCCCGGGCGCCCGCTCATCGCGGCGTCTCCTGCCCGGCCGGGCCGAACACCGGCAGGCTGATATCGCCCCGCTGCTCGAAGCTGACCTGCAGCGGCATGTCCAGCACCAGCGCTTCCGGCGTGGCCGGCACGCCGACGATACTGGTCATCATCCGCGGCCCTTCTGCCAGTTCCACGACGGCGATCGCATAGGGCGCCTCATCCTCGAATCCCGGCGCCGGCCGGTGATTGATCACGTAGGAGTACAGCGTGGCCCGGCCGCTTGCGGCGAACCATTCGGTGTTCACCGAGCCGCAGGCCGGGCATACCGGGCGCGGGTAGAAGTGCGGGCGGCCGCAGTCCACGCACCGCTGGATGCGCAGTTCCCCGGCGGCGCAGCCGTCCCAGAATGGCTGCGTCTCCGGCGTCGGCACCGGGACCGGCTTGGCGCTCACCGGTCTCCCGCCGGCCGGCCGAGCAGCGGACCGAACGAGCGCTCCACCTGGGCGGCGAGCGCATCGACATCCCACGGTGCGGTGCCGATCAGAGCGGCGAGCGGCTCGGGGTTGCTGTACAGCGCGACCTCGTACCCCGCGGCGTGCAGGATCCGGCCATTGATCCATCCGGACTGCTCGCTCGCGAGGTAAGCGACGATCGGGGCGACGTTATCCGGCGAGCGTTCATCGGCCGCGCCAGCCCGTACTCGCCGCCTGTCCCCGGGCACCGACTCGGTCATCCGCGTCGCGGCGCCGGGGGAGACCACGTTCACAGTGACCCCGTACCTGGCCAGCGCGTTCGCCGACGAGTACGTCAGCCCGACGATGCCCATCTTGGCGGCGGCATAGTTCGGCTGTCCCGGGGCGCCGTGCAGGCCGGAAACGGAGGTGAAGTTGATGATGCGGTTGTGCGCTGGCTCGCCCCGCAGCGAGCGCCAGTGCGCCGACGCGAACTTGGTGGTATTGAACGTCCCCTTCAGATGGACGCGGACGACGTCATCCCACTCCTGCTCGGTCATGTTGAAGACCATCCGGTCGCGCAGGATCCCGGCGACGTTGACCACGATATCCACGCGGCCGAAGCCCGCCACGGCCTGGCGGATGAGCCCGCTGGCGGCCGAGTAGTCAGACACATCGGCGGTGCTGGGCAGGGCTGTGCCGCCGGCTTCGGTGATCTCGTTCACCACCTGCTGGGCTGGCCCGGCGTCGCTACCCGATCCGTCGAGGGCAGCGCCCAGGTCGTTGACCACCACGGCGGCCCCCTGCCGTGCCAGCAGCAGCGCCACTGACCTGCCGATGCCGCGCCCGGCACCGGTTACGATCGCGACCCGTGTGTCCAGCCGTGTCATGCGGGTCACCAGCCTTCCTCGCGTGCGCGCGGGATTCAGTTATTAGAATAAGCTTCTGGAATTAGCTTTTAGGGCCGATGGGCGGCTGTCAAGGCCGCCGTCGGCAGCGACTGGAGTAGCCTTCTAGAATCAGCAGGCAGCTTCCGGCGCTCAGATCGGTGAGGACCAGATGAGCAGGCAGGCGCCGGCCAGGACGGACCGGCCGGCCAGCGGGGCGTGGCAGTGGGGGCGCACCGCGCAGACGCAGCGTGCGCTGCTGAATGCCGCGCGGGAGGTCTTTACCGAGCAAGGTTTTACCAACGCCAGCATCGCGGACGTGGTCGAGCGGGCCGGGTCGAGTGTGGGCAGCTTGTATCACCACTTCGGCGGCAAGAGTGAGCTGTTCCTCGCCCTGTGGCAGGAGCACCAGGAGACTCATGAGGAGGCCGCCAGCAAGGCGGTGGCGCAGGCGCGGCAGACCGGCGTGACCGACACCACGGAGCTCTTCTGCACAGGTGCGCGCGCCTTCCTGGAGTGCAGCTGGCTGCACCGCGACCTGGCCATGTTGTTCTTCTCCGGAGACGGCCCACCCGGCTTCGAGGTCATGAAGCGGCGCCGCGGCAGTGAGTGGCTCGCCCAGAACGATGCGCTGCTCGGCCTGCCGGACACCTCACCCGGCCGGTTGTATGCGGCGGTGCTCACCTCCCTGATCGGGGAGGGGGCGCGCGAGGTGGCCGCGGCCAGGAACCGGCGCCAGGCAAAGCTGATCATCGACGCGGCGATTGAGTACGCGCGGCGGCTCCTGGCCGGCGGTGAGTACCGCCCGGCCGGGAGAAGTACGGCCGCCGGGAAAAGTGCAGCCACCTGGAAAGGCACGGCCGCGCGGCCGCGCACCCGGCACCCCGGATGAGAACGACCTGAAGGTGACCGGGGACGGGCCGCGCTAATCCTCATCCGGGCCGAATTCCGCAGGCGGGTCCTGTGAATAGGTGATCCGGCCGGTCAGGGTCTGCGGGGCACGATGGCACAGCAGCAGTGCTGCCGCTGCCATCATCGCAGGCGGCTCGGCCTGCGGGTCGTCTGCTGCCGTCAGGTGATGGAAGATCGTGCCGGGCGTCGGCACCACCCGGCTCGGGGACAGTGCGTTGACCGCGATATTGTCCGCGTAGAGTTCCGCCGCCAGGCCACTGGTGAAGCGCTCCAGGGCTGCCTTGCACATGCCGTAGACGGTCCCGCCGCGGGCCGCCCAGGCGCTCGGCGGAAGCACCGGATGGCGCGCCGCGACGGAGGAGATGTTCAGGATCCAGCCCGCACCGCGTTCACGCATGCCTGGCACGACGAGGGTGGCCAGGTGGAACGGTGCCTCAACCTGGACCGCGAACATCAGCGCGTAACGCCGCGGGCTGAAGTCCTCGGCTCGCGTGAAATAGGTCACCGCGGCGTTGTTCACCAGGATGTCGGGCCTGCCCAGCTGCCGGGCGGTCTCCTCGACCAGGTGCTCCCGGTCCGCTGGCTTGGACAGGTCTGCCGGGATGGCGACAGCCGTCCCGCCCGCGTCCCGGATCTGCGCGGCAGTTCCGTCGATGGTTCCTGCCAGCCGGGAGGGGGTGCCCTCGGTCGTGCGCGCCGCCACCGCAACAGCCGCTCCCGCAGCGCCGAACCGCCGGGCGATCTCCGCGCCGATGCCGCGGCTGGCGCCGGTCACGATGGCCACTTTCCCGTCCAGCACGCCCATCGCGGCCGCCCTTCTGAGTGACATGTAGCAAGATACTAGAAGTATGTTCTAGTATCCATCTGGATCTGACGGGGCGGTGACCGTCAAGACCGCCGCCGGGCCAGCCTGGTGCCGAGCAGAGTGAGGTCCCGATGTCACTCGATCACAGTCTTGTCGGGTGCCGTCCGCCAGGAGCATGGGACCGCCACAGCGGCAGCGGAAATCCGGGCGGGGGTCTCGCGCACTGCTGTGGGCCCGCGGTCGTTATGACCGCGGGCCCAGCAGTTACTACATCCGGGACTGGGGCTTGCCCTCCGGGGGTTTAGGCGGGGAGCCGCGACACGAACGTGCCCCAGTTCGCGAGCACGGTACGGGGGGCGTTCGGGATGAACTCGTTGCCCATCCAGATGGCGCCGTCCGCGAAAGTGGCGGCCGAGTAGTCGCCCCAGCGGGCCACGCCAGGAGTCGGAGACCCCTCGGCGGCGTAGCCGCTGAATCCGTCTTCCGGCAGTGCGCCCGGGGCGGTGATGTGGATGAGGCCGGCCGGCCGCCCGAAGTTGAACCGCACATAGGCGGCACTTGGGAAGTAGTCAGGCCCGCTGAGGGTGAAGGCCATGGCGCCGAAGCCGAGCCTGTTCACCGCGATGGAGGGGAACAGGACATTCTCGCCGTCCACGGCCACGTACCCCTGGCTGAGGATGTGGGCGATGACCCCGGCCGGGGTGCCGGCCGCGCCGACCACGAAGTAGGCGATGCCGACCCGGGGCGGCCCGGTCGCGGAGGTGACCGTCGTGTTGACCCCGCCGTACAGGACGCCTCCAAGGTCGACCACCTGGTTCATCCGCGAGTCGTTGGCGTTGATGGTCTCCAGCGGCTCGCCGAGCGCGGTGCCGAGCGGAGTCGGCCCCGTCTTCTGCGTCGCGCCCGTGTTGATCGGCAGCCCGTACGTCTCGCTGCTGAGCACCACGTGGCCCAGCGTCAGCCGGGGCCTGCTGCTGTTCAGCGAGCGGGTGCCGGTGAGCGACCAGACGGCGATCCGGTTGTCCAGCGGTGCGTTGTTCTGGAAGATGTCTTCCGGCCCGCCGGTCATCAGCAGTTCGGTGCCGCTCCGCGGGGCGGTGGATTCGGCCGGCTGGATGGATCCCCAGAATGGGAGGCCCGTGTCCCCGGTCGGCACCGTGCCGACGTCGAGGTGGTCGAACACCACGCTGCTTGCGCCGCTTTCCAGCGCCGCCCGCCCGAGTGCGTAGATCTGGCCTCCGTTGAAGAAGAAGTTGGGGTTGTCCTGGAATTCGTTGACGTCGATGAACACGCCGTCACCGTTCGCACCGAGCAGTGGCTGGTCCGGCAGGCACGGGCAGCCGGTGTGCGCAGGGGTGCCGTTCAGTCCGTCATCGCTGGTGTCCAGCGAGTAGAGGTTCCAGTTTCCGGTCGGGTCGCTGGTCTGGCTCACCGCGATGAGCACGTGGGTGCGGGTGGGCGGGGTAACGCCGTCGAAGATGCCCGGCGCGTCCACTTCGAGAATGGTCTGGATGAAGCGCTGGCCGACCGGGTCCCAATAGCACTTGGGGTCGGACAGGAAATCGCCGCGGGCAAAGGTGACTCGATTGATCGCTGGTGCCCGCTGGTAGAACTGGTTGAGCGCGGTGGTCGCCGTCAGCGCCGTCCCGCTCTCGTCATAGACGGCGAACGCGTCGTTGATCGGCTCGATCACGAAGCCGTTGCCCACGCACAGGCCCTGGTCCGGCGGCTCCAGGCTGAACTGTGTGTTCGCATACGAGCCGGTGCCGGCCAGTCGCTGGTCCGCGTGGGTCAGCCCGCGGAAACCGGTCGCGGCGCCCGGGTTGCTGACCACCGGGATACCCCGCGGCGATGGCGGCTGAAGCGTCAGCCTGGCCGCCCGGCCGGTGGCCGGATGATGGGCGAAGGTGTGCGCCACCCCCGTATCGCCACGGGAGGGGGCCTGCGGCGCCGTCGTCGCCGCGCCTAAGGACAGCGGCGCCGAGGTGCCGTAGAAGGAAGCCGAGCCGGTCGTCTGGGTGGGATGGTCCACCCCGCCCACCGATCTTGGGGCGGCGGAAGCCGTAGCCGCCGACGCGAACGATACGAGCAGCCCTGTGCAGAGCGAGGCCGCCATCGCGATGCTCCGATGCATGTACCTCATCGGCATTATCTCCCCTTTCGTGGGTGTCGCGGCGTCATTGCCGTCGTCCAGTGTCTAATACCGATCTGCATTAATGGAAGGAGGAACTTCTGATTTCCTGGCCATTACTCTGCTCTAACTCGTGTCACATGGAAACCAGGGTTCCTTCGCGGTTCGGCCGGTCGGCGGCGGGGCTCAGGCCGGGCGGCGCCGCTATCGCCCGACCCGTGTTTCAGCGTGCTCCGGTGACGGATCCGTAGACCTCGAAGCGGGCCACTGAACTGGGAGCGGGGCGGTGGCGGCCGGGGTCCTTGGCGCGTGCCTCCTGGATTCGCGCCATGCCGGCGTCGTAGTGCTCCCGGGTGTCCCAGACCATCACGGTCAGGCGCCGGCCGTTTTCGCGGTCGGCGAGCCACCAGCCGTGCAGGCCGCCGGAATCGGCGAGGGCGGGGATGACCTCGTCGTTGACGTGCTCGATCCCTGCGGTGAGGTCTTCGGGTGATTCGCCGTCGAAGGACAGCACCATTGCGAACATCGGGTCTCCTCAAGATCTTCTGTGGGTTGGCCGTTCCTGTGCGCCGCGACCGGCCCCGGGGCGCCATCGTGCAGCGCCCCGGGGGCAGGCGGGTCAGCGGGTGAGTGCTCCGGCGGTCGAGGCGGCGACCTCGGCGATCATGGCACGGGGCGGTTCGGCGAGGTACTGGCCGATGCCTTCCATGTGGCTGCGGAAGGTCGGTCCGGACGCCTCCGCGTCCGCGGCCGAGTCCCACAGCGACAGGCCGATCACCCGCCCGTTCGCGGTGTCCTTCAGCAGCACGAATCCTCTGTTGCCCGGCTGTGCGGCCAGTCCGGCCACCACCGGGCCGGTCCAGAACGCGGCAACGTCATCGACATGGCCCGGCCTGGGGGTCAGCGTCACCATCCGTGCTTCCATCTTCGGCTCTTCATGAGTGGAGAATTACTTGACATGCCAAGTTTTAGCGGACAGATACTTGGCATGTCAAGTACATGGGGTAGGATGAGATCGTGCCCGCCGAGAGTGTGATCCGCTGGATGCCGGCCTGGCTGGCGCTCGTCCGGACTCACACGCGTCTGTGGGAGCAGGTTGAAGCGCAGATGCGCCG
>DPMS01000301.1 GCA_003541285.1 Actinomycetota bacterium | reverse complement strand
CCCGCCGGCCAGCCGGACCGGCGTCAGCCACCCCTGCCGGACCATGCGGGACACCGCGGTACGGACCGCCGGCGCGGTGATGCCCAGCGGCGCCAGCAACCGGACCAGCGAGGCCACCGGCGCCTGGGCGCCACGGCCGCGCAAGTGGTCCCCATAAAGGTCAAAGAGGGCAGATCGCGCGTTCACGGTTCCAGTTTCACCTGTCATGCCGCGGCCTGTGTACGAGCCGCCCGACACTGATCATTACCATCCAGCGCCCGAACCCTGGATAATAGACGTACTGATCGACACGGCTGTGAATCGGCAGTACTCGCCGCAGCCGCCGGCAGGACCGGCGGCGGGCCTCGCAGAGGCCTCATGCGGCCCCGGGCAGGAAGGGGATGCAGGATGGCGGCGATGAAGCCGCGGACGGGTGACGGCCCGCTCGAGGTCACGAAGGAAGGCCGCGGCATCGTGATGCGCGTACCGCTCGAGGGCGGTGGCCGGCTCGTGGTCGAATTGTCGGCAGACGAAGCGGCTCAGCTCTCGGATGCGCTCAAGTCCGCCACGGGCTGAAGCTTGCCGATCGATGCCCGGCTGACCGCGGTCGCCGCGGCCGGCTCGCAGCCGCTCGCCCATTACCTTGCCGGGGTGGGCAGCGGTGCTCACGGCGCCCCCGATCTGATCGTGGTGCCGGTCCAGGGCGCCGAGTCGGCCGGGATCGACGCGTTCCTCGGCGCGCCTGCCGCCGAGGTGATCACCCGCTGCGAGGCGACCGGCAACGCGGGTGATCTCGCCAAAGTGGTGGTCGGCCTGGGCGGTGGCACGTGCCCGTTGATGTTCCTCGGGCTCGGCGACGGGTCGCCCAGGGCCATGCAGAAAGCTGGCGCAGCGGTCGGCCGCCGGGTCACGCGGGGCCGCTGCCTGCTCACCTCGGCGGTGTTCGGCCGGCCCGATGAGGCTGTGCAGGCGTTCCTCGTCGGGCTGCTGCTCGGCTCCTACCGGTTCTCGCTCGCCGCCGGGCAGGCCACTGCCGAGCCCGGCGAGGTGCGCCTGCTGATGGCCGACCCGGATGATCATCCGGCGGTGCTCGAATGGGGCACCACCATCGCCACCGCGGTGGCGATGGCCCGCGACCTCACCAACATGCCATCGGGGCGCAAGACCCCCGCCTGGCTGGCCGGTCAGGCACGGGAGGTGGCGGCCCGCGGCGGGCTCGGGGTGCGGACGTGGGAAGCCGGTGAACTGGCTGCGCACGGGTTTGGTGGCCTGCTGGCAGTGGGATCGGGGTCGGCGCAGCCGCCCTGCCTGATTGAGCTCAGCTACCAGCCGCCGCACCCGGACGCGCATGTGGTGCTCGCCGGCAAGGGCATCACGTTCGACAGCGGAGGGCTGTCACTCAAGCCAAACGGCGGCATGAAGCTGATGAAGACCGACATGGCCGGCGGCGCGGTGGTGATCGCGGTCATGTCCGCGCTTGCCCGGCTCGGTGTCCGTTCCCGGGTGACCGGGCTGGTGGCTGCGGCTGAGAACATGCCGTCCGGGTCCGCGCTGCGGCCTGGGGATGTCATCGCCCACTATGGTGGCCGCACCACCGAGGTGCTGAACACGGATGCGGAGGGACGCCTGGTCCTGGCTGATGCCCTTGCCTACGCCGATGCGGTACTCCAGCCGGACGTGATGATCGACATTGCCACCCTGACGGGTGCGGTGCGGGTCGCCCTCGGTACCCAGATCGCCGCGCTGTTCGCCAGCGACGACCAGGTGGCCGCTGGCCTGCTCGCCGCCGCCCGGGCCAGCGGTGACGCCCTGTGGCGGATGCCACTGGTCGAGGACTACCGGGGCGCCCTGGACTCCCCGGTCGCCGATCTGGCCAACATCTCCCGGGTGAGCGGTACCCGGGCCGGGTCCATTGACGCCGCACTGTTCCTGCGGGAGTTCACCGGTGGCCGGCCCTGGGCCCACCTGGACATCGCCGGGGCGGCCAGGTCCGCGTCCGACGACGGGGAGAACACCAGGGGCGCTACCGGGTTCGGCACCAGGGTGCTGCTGCGCTGGCTGGCCGGGGAGACTCCCTAGCCTCGCTTGACCGCGGCCAGCAGGCCGTCCCCCACTGGCAGCAGCAGTGGCACGAGGCGCTCGTCCTGCCGGACGAGTTCGGCCACCTCCCTGATCGCGGAGGTCTCCGGGTCGGTCCGGCCGGGATCGGCGACGCTGCCGCCCCACAGCGCGTTGTCGAAGGCCACCACGCCGCCCACCCGGAGCAGCCGGAGCGCGGCAGTCAGGTAGTCGGGGTACTCCTGCTTGTCCGCGTCGCAGAACACCAGGTCGTAGCCGCCGTCGGTGAGCCGGGGCAGCACGTCGGCGGCCTTCCCGCTGATCAGCCGGTAGCGGTTGCTGGCGAAGCCCGCCTCAGTGAACGCTTTGCGTGCCAGGCGCTGGTGCTCGGGCTCGACATCGACGCTGGTGAGGACCGCCTCGCGGCGCATGCCGCGGAGCAGCCAGATGCCCGAGGTGCCACAGCCCGTGCCGATCTCGACCACCGCTCTGGCGGCCAGCGCGGCCGCGATGAAGCGCAAGGTGGCGCCCACGGCGGGGCTGACCGGCGCTGCGCCACCCACCCGTGCGGCACTGCGGCGCGCTGCCAGTAGCGCCTCGTCCTCGGGGAGATACTCCTCGACGTAGGCCGCAGTGGCCTCAGCGCTCACGATGCCTGCCTCCCGGTGGGTGTGGGACCCTCCCAGTGCGGCAGCTTATCGTCACGCGCCGTGACCCGGGAACCAGGAGGGCCGGTCTGAACGTTCCACTGCAGTGAGCTGAGCGGCTACCGTGGGGCACAGACAGGGGCGGGAGGCGCCAGAGTGGGCGAAGCCGGAACGGCCGAGACCGTGATCCCCGAGTGGACGCCTCCGAGCTGGGACGACGTGGTTCGGCAGCACTCCGCGCGGGTATACCGGCTTGCCTACCGTCTCACCGGCAACACGCACGACGCCGAGGACCTGACCCAGGAGGTCTTCGTGCGGGTCTTCCGTTCACTGCCCAGCTACACCCCTGGCACCTTCGAGGGCTGGCTGCACCGGATCACCACCAACCTGTTCCTCGACATGGCCCGCCGCCGGCAGCGGATCCGGTTCGAGGGCCTGGCTGACGACGCGGTCGGGCTGCTCCGCGACGATGAGCCCACACCCGCGCAGGCATTCGATGCCCGGCATCTCGACACCGATGTGCAGGCGGCCCTGGAGGCACTCGCGCCCGAGTACCGGGCAGCCGTTGTGCTGTGTGACATCGAGGGCCTGTCCTATGAGGAGATCGCTGCCACGCTCGGAGTCAAGCTTGGAACCGTGCGCAGCCGGATCCACCGTGGCCGTGCCCAGTTGCGGACGGCGCTGGATCACCGCCGCCCCCGTCACCCCGGGCCCTCCCCCGCTGCCCTGGCCGGGCGGTCATGAGGCACCTCGGCGACCGCTTGTCCGCCCTGATCGACGGGGAGCTGAGCGGTGCGCAGCGCGAACGTGTGCTCTCGCACCTGGCCAGATGTGAGCCCTGCCGGGAGGAGGCAGCTGCGCTGCGGGTGCTCAAACGGCGGATGCACGCCCTTGGTGGGGCCGCCACCGGGAATGCGCCGAACTGGCGCCTGATTGCCCTGGCCGCGTCGGGGGCGCAGCCCGGCCACGGGTTCTGGCCCGCGCATGCTGGCCGGGGACGGCGGGCCCGCCCTCTGCTCGTGGCTGGGGGGGCCGCGCTAGCCGTGGCCGGGCTGAGCCTGTCCGCCGCGGCATTCCTTGGCGGCCGGAGCCAGCCCCCGGCGGGCCCGAGGGTGGTTCCGGCCCTGGACGTGTTCATGGTCCAGCACGCGATCACCACCGGGGAGGTGCCGGTGCAGCCTGCCTCCCAGCCGCCCGCCCCCCCCGCCTTCACCCCCGGGGTTCCATGAGCCCGGTGACGGGATCCCAGGCCAGGCCGGGGGCTGCTGGCCGATGCCCTGGTACCGATCCGGCGGCACTGCGGTTCATCAGCGCCGCGGTGCTGGCTGGCCTGCTGATGACCGGTGCCGTCATGGCGGTCCGGGGCCAGCTTGCGCCCGGCAGGGCCGCCAGGACGGCGCGGCCGGCGGCCGCCCCCGTCCCGGCCGCGGTCGGCTCGCTCCGGCTGGGCCAGGCAGCGGGCCTGCGGCTGCTCGCCCAGGCTGCCCGCGCCTGCCATTCCGTCGCCTACCAGGGGGTGGAGGTGGCCTGGTGGGCTCAGGGGGGCGGGAACTCGTCGGCCATGGACGTCTGGCACCAGCCGGGCGGCCAGGCACTGACCCTGAACGCTGCGACCGCCGTGGAGCTGCCGGGCCAGCCACGCCAGGCCGTCCCGCTCGCGGGCGATGCCGCGCGGAACCTGGACGGGGCCGGGGTCCTGGGCATGAGCACCCGGCTGGCGGCTTTGCTCGGCACGAACTACATGCTGGCCGTCACCGGCTGGGGGCAGGTGGCGGACCGGACCGCCCGGGTCGTCACGGTCCGCCGCCACGACGGGAGCCTGGCCGCCTGGTTCTGGCTGGACAGCACCACGGGCCTGCCGCTGCGCAGGGAGATGTTCGACTCCCGGGCGCACCTGATCAGTGACGTGGCATTCACCAACGTGACGATCGGCGGCACGGCGGTGGCGGGCGTGCCCGGCGCCGCGGCCAAACCCTGGCGCAACACGCTCGCGCCGGCGCGGCTCGCCGCGTTCCGCGCGCGAGGCTGGCCGCTGCCGGGGCGCCTGCTGGGGAACCTGCGGCTGCTGGGCGCCAGGGAGAACATGACCCCGTCCGGCCCGGTCGTCGACCTCGACTACTCCGACGGGCTGTCTGTGGTGTCGGTCTTCGTCCAGCGCGGGTACCTGCCGGACAGGCTGAGCGGGTGGTCGCGGGTGGCGCTGGAAGGCCACCGCGTGTACACCGGCGATCCCGACGATCTCAGCACTGCCTGGTCAGCGCGAGGGTTCGTGTTCACCCTCATCGCCGCCGCGCCCCGGGAGACGGTTGGCCAGGTGGTGGCCGCCCTGCCGCACGACGACCGGCCGGGCCTGCTCGCCAGGATGTGGCACGGCCTGCTGTCATGGCTCAGCCTGTGATCTACAGTGGACATGACCACGTACTACGGTGCGCCCAAGCGCCCTCTGGAGACCCGCCGTGCTCTTCGACCTGTCCATCACCAAGCTCCTGGTGCTTGGTGTGATCGCGGTGGTGATCTTCGGGCCCGATCAGCTGCCCAGGATCGCCTCACAGGCAGGCCGCGCGCTGCGGGAACTGCGGCGCCTCGCGGACGGGGCGACCAGGGATCTTCGGGAAGGCCTGGGGCCGGAGTTCTCCGAGTTCGACGTCGCTGACCTGAACCCGCGCAATTTCGTGCGCAAGCATCTGCTGGACGGCTTCGACGACGAGCCGGTAGCGGAGCCTGAACCGGTGATGGCCGAATCCGGGGCGGTGCTGGCGCCCGAGGAGAACCCGCCCTACGACCTCGAGGCCACGTAAGCCCAGGTCACACTGGCGACAAGCCCAGCTGCCTGCCCGCCAGGCTGCGGCTGCGGTTGGCCAGCCCGGTCGCGATCTCGGTGAGCTGCTGGGCAGCGGGTGATCCCGGATCGCTGAGTACCAGCGGGACCCCCGCGTCCCCGCCCTCGCGCAGCTTCACGTCGATCGGCACCTGACCGAGCACCGGCACCCTGGCGCCGGTCATCCGGGTCAGGGCAGCAGCGACCGTCTCGCCGCCCCCAGAGCCGAAGACGTCCACCATCTCGCCGCAGTGCGGGCACGGCAGGCCCGACATGTTCTCCACCACCCCGGCGATGCGCTGATGAGTCTGCACCGCCAGCGCCCCGGCGCGTTCGGCCACTTCCGCGGAGGCGATCTGGGGGGTGGTGACGACGATCAGCTCGGCGCCCGGCACCAGCTGGGCGACGGAGATCGCGACATCACCGGTGCCCGGCGGCAGATCCAGGAGGAGCACATCAAGGTCGCCCCAGTACACGTCGGCAAGGAACTGCTGCACTGCGCGGTGGAGCATCGGCCCTCGCCACACCACCGGTGCGTTACCAGTGGTGAACATCCCGATCGAGACGACTTTCACATCATGCGCGGACGGCGGCATGATCATCTGCTCGACCTGGGTGGGCCGCCCGGTCACGCCAAGCATGCGGGGCACCGAGTGGCCGTAGATGTCGGCGTCGAGCACGCCGACTTTCTGCCCGGTGGCAGCCAGCGCGGCGGCCAGGTTGACCGTCACCGAGGACTTGCCGACCCCGCCTTTGCCGCTGACGATGGCGAACACCCGGGTGAGCGAGGTGGGCTGGGCGAACGGGATCTCGCGTTCGGCGCGGCCGCCGCGCAGGCGCCCCTGGAGTTCGCGGCGCTGCTCGTCGCTCATGACGTCCAGTTCCACGCGGACCCCCGACACGCCCGGCAGGCCGGAGACAGCGGCGGTGACATCGCGCGTGATGGTGTCGCGCAGCGGGCAGCCCGCGACGGTGAGGTACACGTCCACGCGGACCTTGCCGTCCGGATGGACTTCGACGTTCTTGACCATGCCCAGATCGGTGATCGGCCGGTGGATCTCGGGATCATTGACGCCGGCCAGGGCGGCAGTCACCTGGTCAGTGCTGGGCGGTGCGGTGGGAGCGGACGGGGAGACCATGGGTTCATGGTATGCCGGTGGGCAGAGCACCGGGCACCGGGTCAGTGAGCGACCTGGCGAGCACACCTCGGATGGGCCTGCACATCAGGAAACCTCCACACTGGTGGCCATTTGCGACGCTGACGATGGCCGGCCAGACGGCCGCCCGGGTGAACGGCAGGCGGCGGCGAGGCTAACCCGGTGCGAGAGTTCAGTGCCGGTGTGTTATCTCACCGGAGACAGGTGAGAGCCGGAACACCGCGCCGGAGCGTGCCCATCGCTGCGCAGGCGAGGTTTCGCCGGGGGCCAGCACGGCGTTGAGCCGGCCGGCCACAAGCGGGCCGATGACCTCGTCCCACTCCCGCGTTCCCGGCTCGACCCGGCTGACATCAGCGGTCCAGGTCACCAGCGCGCCACCGGTCTGGCTGCTGGCGACGGTGACGCCTACCTGGTGCCCGGCGCGCAGGCCGGGCAGCGGCTGCTCGCCGGGGCCGGTCACCAGGTAGGCGGCACCCGGTGGCTGGGACCCGGCGCCGGGCGCCGGGCGCCAGATATGCCAGGCTGGATAGGGGTGGCCGTGGGTGCCGATGGTGATCCAGATCAGGCCGGCCCGCTTGGTAGCCTCCGCGATGAGGGCAGTGATCACAGGCCGAGTCTCGCTCACGTAGGTCAGGGTGCCATGAGAAGCAGGAGGCCGTAAGCCGTGGCGCAGGAGTACAGTTCCCGGCGTTCGGTCCTGGCGGTGCCGGGCAGCAGCCCGAGGTTCCTGGCGAAGGCCCGCGGACTCGCGGCTGACGAGGTCTTCTTCGACCTGGAGGATGCGGTCGCCCCGGCGGCGAAAGCCCAGGCGCGGCAGAACGTCATCGCGGCGCTGAACGAGGGCGGCTGGGATGGCAGAGTCGTGGCGGTGCGCATCAACGACGCCGGGACCCGGTGGGCCTACCGGGACGTGGCCGAGGTGGTGACCGCTGCCGGGCACGGCCTGGCCGCCATCGTGCTGCCCAAGGTCACTGACCCTGCCCATATCGCCTGGCTGGACGTCACGCTCAGCCAGATCGAGCAGGACACCGGCGGCGAGGTGGGCCGGATCGGTATCGAGGCGCAGATCGAGGACGCCAGGGGACTCGCGAACGTGGATGCCATCGCTGCCGCATCGCCCCGGCTGCGGGCGCTGGTGTTCGGGCCGGCCGATTTCATGGCCAGCCTCGGCATGCGCTCGCTCCAGGTAGGCGCGCAGCCCGCTGGTTACGCTGGCTCCGACGCCTACCACTACCCACTGCTGCGCATCCTGGTGGCTGCCCGCAGTCAGGGGCTGGCCGCCATTGACGGGCCGTATCTGGCGATCGGTGACCTGGCGGGCCTGCGCACCGCTGCCGTCAGTGCCGCCGCGCTCGGCTACGACGGCAAGTGGGTTCTGCACCCTGGCCAGATCGACGTCGTCAACGAGGCGTTCTCGCCTAGCCAGGACGACTATGAACGAGCTGAACTCATCCTCGACGCCTACGAGTACTACACCACGGTCGAGCACCGGGGGGCGGTCATGCTGGGCGACGAGATGATCGACGAGGCCTCGCGCAAGCTGGCCATGGTCGCCGCGGCGAAGGGACGCGCGGCGGGGCTGACCCGGTCGCTGCGGTTCGAGCCACCGGTGAGCACGGGCCGGCCGCCCGGTCAGCCCACGTCAGCCCACGTCAGCCGAGCACACCCCACGCGGTGAGAGTCTCGGCCAGTCCGCTGGTCAGAAGTAGGTGATCGAGATCACGAGGATGGACCCAGCGGGCATCATCGGCGTCGTCACCGGCGGCGAGGTCACCACCGGTCACGCTGGCGGCGTAATCCCGGATGTCCACCACCGCCCCGTCCCGCCCCGGCCGCTCGACCGACCCGACCAGCCGCCCCGGCTTCACCCACAGCCCGGTCTCCTCGCGGACTTCGCGCACCACTGCCTGCTCGTCGCTTTCGCCGGGCTCGATCCGCCCGCCCGGCAGCGACCAGCGGCCCGCTTCGGGTTCGTGGCCGCGCTTGACGAGCAGCAGCCGGCCGTCCTCGTCGGTGATGATGGCGCCGACGCAAGGAATCCGCAGGCTAGTCATGGTGCCATTATCCCGGTGGTCCGGTGCCCATGAAGGCGTCCATGTGCCCGCGCTGCGGCGGGCCGGTGACCGCGCCGAGTGCGTGGTCCAGTGGCTGGCGATGCCAGTGGCACGGGGTGATTTCCCCGCTCCGGCCGGCCTACCGCCCGTCGCCGGAAGGCTTGCAGGGGCTGCTGCGCGACGTGAAGGTGCCGGTCTGGCTGCCGTGGCCACTGCCGGACGGCTGGCTGGTGACGGGGTTCGCGGGTGCCGGGGATGACCGCAGCGGGGGGCGCGGGTGTGTGGTGGCGCTGTCGGGGCCCAATCCGGTCGGTGGCCTCGGTGAGATGCTGCTGGTCTCCGAGGAGATGGGGGTTGGCCTGGGCGCCTGGCTGGCCGGCCTGCCCGGCCCGGATCCGGGTGAGGGCTTTGCGACCTGCCAGCCGGAGGCTTTCGTCCGGTTCGCCCATCACGAGTTCCCCCTGTGGCATGTGGAGGCCCCGCACCGGGCCGCCTTCGCGGGCGAGGTGCTGGGGAACTGGCTGTGGGTGGTGCTCTGGCCCGATACCGCCGGGATGCTGCTCATGGAAGGCCTTTCCCTGCGTGACCTGCGCGATCCCGGCCAGGACCTGGATCTGCCCTTCGGTGCGCCTTCGCCGCGCCTGCCCAGCTGACTCCGGGCCGGCACCCGAGCCCCTACGATGAGCGCTCATGCGCATCGATCTGCACTGCCACAGCAGCGTGTCGGATGGGACGCGCCCGCCGGCCGAGATGATGCGCCGGGCCCGCGCCGCTGGCCTGGATGTGATCGCGCTGACCGACCACGACACCCAGGCCGGGCATGATGAGGCCCGCCGGGCACTGCCGGAAGGCCTGGCTCTGGTCCCCGGCATGGAACTGTCCTGCCGCCTGGACGGCCACAGCGTTCACCTGCTCAGCTACTGCGCCGACCCGGCTCATCCCGGGCTGGCCGCCGAGTGCGCGGCGATCGTCGCCGACCGGGTCCGGCGCGGCCAGGCCATGGTCGAGCGGCTGCGTGCGCTGGGGGTGGACATCACCTGGGAGCAGGTGAGCCAGATCGCCGGTGGCGGCGTGGTGGGGCGGCCTCACGTGGCCCGCGCGATGGTCGCGGCCGACGTCATCGAGCGCCCGGCCGACGCGTTCACCCCCGAGTGGATCGGGGCCGGTGGCCGGGCCTATGTTGGCAGGTACGCGCTCGACCCGGAGCGGGCGATCGACTTGGTCAGGGCCGCCGGGGGAGTGGCGGTGCTCGCCCACCCGGGCGCGGTGACCCGCGGCTGGAAGATTCCCGACGATGTCGTGGCGGGGCTGGCGGCGGCAGGCCTGGCTGGCCTTGAGGTTGCTCACCCAGGCCATGACGAGGCCGAACGCCAGCGTCTTGGTGCCCTGGCCCGCACCCTGGGTCTGGTTGCCTCAGGCGGCAGTGACGACCATGGCGAACTGACCGGTGACCGGATCGGCTGCGCGACCATCGAGCAGGACGAGTTCGAGCGGCTCATGTCGCTCACCGCCAGCGGCTGGCCGGCTGGCCGGCTGTGAGCACCGTCTTCGCCCTGAAGTTCTTCTGGGAAGTGTTCGTCACCCTCCTGGTGATCACTGACCCGCCCGGGGTGGTGCCTCCGTTCCTCGCCCTGACCCGGGGCGTGGAGCCCCACGTGCGTGCCCGGCTGGCGTGGCAGGCCGCCGTGGTCGCGCTCGGGGTGATCGTGGCGTTCGCGCTGTTCGGCCAGTCCATCCTCGCCTATCTCGGGGTGGAGCTTCCCGCCCTGCAGGCGGCCGGGGGGCTGCTGCTCCTGCTGGTCGCCCTGCAGTTGCTCACCGGTCAGATGTCGGAGCCGACCGAGCAGCACGGGGTCGCAGCCAACGTCGCGTTCGTGCCGCTGGGGACGCCGCTGCTGGCCGGTCCCGGCGCGATCGTGGCCACGATGCTGTATGCCCAGCGGGCACACGGCGCTGCTGAGTACGTGGCATTCGCGGTGGCCCTCGCTGCGGTCGCCGTCGTGCTCTGGCTGACCATGCGCTTTTCCGGACTGCTGCTGCGGATCCTGCGCCCCACCGGGGTTGAGCTGATCAGCCGGATCGCGGGCCTGCTGCTGTCGGCGATCGCAGTGCAGCTCATCGCGGACGCGATCCGTGCTTTCATCAAGCAGGGCTGAACGGAGGGAGCACACAGATGGACGCTCGGATCGACCGGGTGGTGCCGGACGGCCAGGATGGGTGCAACACCTGGCTGGTGGGCGACGATACGGAGGTCATCGTGGTGGACCCCGGTGACAACGCGGAGGCGGTGCTCGCCGCGGCCTCCGGCCGGGAGATCCTCGCCGTGATCTGCACCCATGGCCACCAGGGGCATGTGGCCGCAGCGCTGGAGGTTGCCGCCCGCGACGGGGCACCGGTGGCGCTGCACCCCCGGGACCTGCTGGTGTGGCGGGAAGCACACGCCGGCCAGGACCCGGAGATCCAGATGGAAGAGGGCGGCGTCTTCGAGGTCGCTGACGCCGCGCTCGAGGTGATCCACACCCCCGGGCACAGCCCGGGATCGGTCAGCCTCTATTGCGAGGAACTCGGCGCGGTGCTGACGGGCGACGCGCTGCTGGCCGATGGCCCAGCACAGCACGCAGGCGAGTTCCCCGATTTCGCCCGGCAGCTCAGCGCGATCGGTGAGGCGTTGCTGACGCTGCCGTCCCAGACCAAGGTCCTGCCCGGACATGGCGATGAGACCACGATCGCCGTGGCCGGCCGGCGTTTCGACTCCTGGGTGTCGACCGGCCCGCAACTGCCTGGCACGCCGGGGTGAGTGATGGAGCAGCCGGCCTTCGAGGGTATGCCGCGGCGGCTTTACCCGTGCACGCCAACCCGGCTGTCGACCTGGCTCGACTGCCCGCGCCGGTACCGGATGACCTACCTGGACCGTCCGCCGGCCCCCAAAGGCCCTCCCTGGGCGCACAACAGCCTCGGGGCGAGCGTGCACAATGCGCTGGCAGGCTGGTGGCGCCTCGAGCGCGCGCAGCGCACCGTGACTGCCGCGGGCGACCTGCTGGAGAGCGGCTGGATCAACCAGGGCTACGCGGATGACACGCAGTCAGCCCAGCAGCGGGAGACGGCCCGGCACATGGTCGAGCGCTACGTTGCCGGGCTTGACCCGGCCGGCGAGCCGCTGGGAGTGGAACGCACGGTGGGGACGCGGACCGAGCGGATCGTGGTGACGGGGCGGATCGACCGGCTGGACGAGCGCCGCCGCAGCGACGGAGACCGGGCACTGGTGGTGGTTGACTACAAGACCGGCCGGCGGCCGCTCACCACTGACGACGCGCGCACATCGATGCCGCTGGCGCTGTATGCGCTGGCGGCGGGACGGATGTTCCATACCGAATGCCGCCTGGTGGAACTGCACCACCTGCCGACAGCGACGGTGCATGCATGGGAGCACTCGGCGGAGAGCCTGGGCAGGCACCTGCGCCGGGCGGAGAGCATCGCCGCCGAGTGCGCGGACGCCGATGAGCACTTCCAGGCCGGGCTGCTCGCGGGCCGGGTGGACACGGTGTTCCCGCCCCGCCCCGGCCCGGCGTGCGGGTGGTGCGACTACCGGGCATCGTGCCCGGAGGGGAGTGCGACGGCCGCCGCCCGTCGGCCCTGGGAGGGGCTGGCGGTGGCGCTGTGATCAACGACAGTCAGTGGCCCGCTTCCGCTGAGTTCCAGAACGAGGTCAGCGTGCTGGCAGCCGTCTCCGGGGCTTCGACGGCGGGCGAATGGGCCGCACCGGGGATACACACCCGCCGGGCGCGCAGCCGCCGGGCCATGTCGTCCTGGATCGCCGGTTCCCAAGCGTCGTCGTTCTCGCCGTAGACCACCAGCAGCGGTGTGGCCAGCTCGGCCAGCGCCGGGGTGCGGTCCGGGCAGGCCAGCAGGTGCTGGCCCATGGACCACAGACCCGTGGGGCAACTGCTCAGCATCCGGGTGCGCAGGAAGGTAATGATCTCGGCAGGCGTGCCATCGGCGATCGCGGCGGGTTCCAGCTGGGTGTCCCAGAGCCGCTTCACCTCGGCAGCCAGTCCGTCCGGTACGGCCGGGCCGAGTTCGGACAGTATGGCCCGCAGGACCGCGGCGCGTGGCCCGGTGAGCGCGCCGGGGCCGGAACTCATCAAGGTGAGCGAGCCGACCCTCGCCGCCTGTGCCAGCAGGATCTCCCGCGCCACCAGGCCGCCGAACGAATGGCCGAGCACGTGAACTTCGCTGTCGCCGGGCGCGCCGTCGCGGCCGCCCACCGCATCCGCGATCAGCGCCGCGTCCGCGGCGAGCGCGGCCAGATGGTATCCACCGGCGTCGGCCGCGGGCGGACTCTGGTACTGCCCGCGCATATCTATGGCGACCACCCGGCGTCCTGCCGCCGCGAGCGGGGCCAGGACCGGCAGGAAATCTTCCTTGCTGCCCGTGTAGCCCGGGATCAGCAGCGCCGGGCGGCGTTCGGTCACCCCGGTCGAGGGCAGTGCCTCAAGCGCCGCGAAGCTGCCGCGGATGGTCTCAACCGTTATCCGGCGGACACCATCGGGCAGCCGCAGCATGTTCGATGTGCTCACAGGCGGCCAGCCTACCTAGCCAAGGTGAGGACAAAACCCATCGGAGTGGGGCGGATTCAGACCGTCTCCGGCGCTGGGCCCTTTCTCCCGCGCCCGCCGCGCCGCCGCCGCCGGGACGCTGCCTGCCGCGATTCTGGACCGGCCGGGCCCACCGGCGCGCTTGTTTCCGCATGAGCACGGGGGCTGGCCGCGGTGTGCGGGGGGTGGCCGCCGCCGGCGACTTGACCGGCAAGGGTGGCCTCGGCCCGGGCCCTGGCGTCCTCAGCCGGCTGGACAGCCCCGGCCACGCCATCTTCGGCTGGGAGGGCAACCCCGGCCCTGGTCCGGCGCCGCATCCGGGACCCGCGCCGGCCTGGTGCCCGGTCGCTGTCCGCGCGCGCGTCCTCGGTGTTCGCACTGCCGCGGCCGGTGCCGCCGCGCCTGCGGCGTGCGCCACCGTCACGTCCGCCGGGCCCGCGTGAACCCGGGCCTGCCGCGGAGCGGGTACGCCCGGTCTCCCCGAGATCCTCGATCTCTTCCGCCTCCAGGCCGGCCCGCTCACGCTGGGCGCGGGGAAGGCTGCTGCCGGTCCCGGCTGGGATGCCCAGTGCTGTGTACAGATGCTCAGAGGTGGAGTAGGTCTCGGGTGGATCGGCGTGGTCGAGGCCGAGCGTCTCGTTGATGATCTTCCAGCGCTGCAGGTCGCGCCAGTCAACGAAGGTGACCGCCACCCCGGTGCGTCCCGCCCGCCCGGTGCGGCCGATCCGGTGCAGGTACGCCTTGTCGTCCTCCGGGCATTCGTAGTTCACCACATGCGTGACATCGTCAACGTCAAGGCCGCGCGCGGCCACGTCGGTGGCGACGAGCACGTCCACCTTGCCGTTGCGGAAGGCGCGCAGCGCCCGTTCCCGCTGGGCCTGGCCCAGATCGCCATGGACGGCGGCGGCAGCGAACCCGCGGGTGGCGAGTGCGCCCGCCACCTGGTCCGCTGTCCGCTTTGTCCGGCAGAACACCATGGTCAGGCCGCGGCCGGTCGCCTGCAGGACCCGGGCCAGCATCTCGATCTTGTCCAGCTGGTGCGCACGGAACACGTGCTGCTCGGTCAGCGGCACATGCTCAGGCTCGTCATGCTGCTCGGCCCGCACATGCATGGGCTGCTTCAGGTGCCGCCGGGCGAGCGTGACCACCTCACCCGGCATGGTGGCCGAGAAGAGCATGGTCTGCCGGCCGGCCGGGGTGAGCTGCAGGATGCGCTCGACGTCGGGCAGGAATCCCAGGTCCAGCATCTTGTCGGCCTCGTCAAGCACGAGGGTGGCCACGTCCGACAGGTCGAGGTGGTGCTGGCGCGCCAGGTCGAGCAGCCGGCCCGGAGTGCCCACCACCACGTCCACCGTCGCGTGCAGGGCCTCGATCTGCGGCTCGTAGGCCCGGCCGCCGTAGAGCGTGAGCACCCGCGTCCCGCTCCGCGACCCCGCCGTCGTGAGATCCCCGGCCACCTGGATCGCCAGTTCCCGGGTGGGGACGACGACCAGTGCGCCGGGCGCGAGGGGGCGCCGGTCAGCGGGCTGGCTGAGGCGCTCCAGCAACGGGATGCCGAACGCCAGCGTTTTGCCCGTTCCTGTCCTCGCCTGGCCGATGATGTCGTGGCCGGTCAGCGCGATCGGCAGGGCCAGTGCCTGGATGGGGAAGGTGGTAGTGATTCCTTCCGCTGCCAGCGCTTCACAGATCGGCGCGCTGACTCCGAGGTCATGAAAAGTAGGGTTGTGCAGGACGCCTTTGGGGTGAGTGTCTTCGGCGGCGTCTGTAGTGGTCTCTGCTTGTGTTGTCAGGGTTTCCAGCTTCCATCAATGGCCCGTTTGCGTGACGCTCGCTCTGCGCACGCCATCACCGTCCCGGGTCCGGGGATTCGATTACGCCGGCGGGCGGTGCACGGACAGCATCTCGTCGCGGCGTTCAGCACGCTCAACCACCACCGCGGCCGGCTACCTGGTGGAACACGGTGAAGGGCTCGCCGCATTCCCCCGGGCTGCGGGGCAAGTGTAGCAACGCAACACCCGGCTGTCCGTCGCGACATTCCGGTGGCCGGCTGCGTACCTGCGGCGGACATGGTTGTTAGGCTCGGCTGCAACCACCGAGCCGCTGGCCGGCCAGCGGCGGCTCGACCGAGGAGTTCTTGTGGCAAGCACGGATGGCGTCCTTGACCTGCTCGGCTTGCTCGCCTACGCCGAACTGGTCGCCTTCTTCCGGCTGTCCGAGGATGCCGCGCTGGCACCTTCGCTGTCGGACAAGGCCGCACTCGCCGAGATGGCGGTGGCAGAATTCGGTCACTTCCAGCTGCTGCGGGGCCAGATCGGGCAGCTGGGCGCGGCCCCGGAACAGGCGATGCTGCCCTTCGTCGGGCCGCTCGACGCGTTCCACGCCAGGACCGCCCCCTCTGATTGGCTGGAGGGGCTGGTGAAGGCCTATGTGGGCGACGGCATCGCGGCTGACTTCTACCGCGCCATCGCGGAGGTGCTCGATCCGCAGCTGCGGCGCCTGGTGCTGGACGTGCTCGCCGATACCGGCCATGCGGACTTCGTGATCTCACGGGTGCGGGCGGCCACGGAGGCTGATCCGGCGGTGGCCGGCCGGCTGGCGCTCTGGGCGAGGCGCCTGGTCGGTGAGGCCCTGGCTCAGGCACACCGGGTGGCGGCGGAGCGTGCACCGCTCGCCCGGCTGCTCGCTGGCGCCGCTTCCGGCCGGGAGGGCGGGGGTGGGGAGCAGGGCGAGATAGGCCGGATGTTCGCGCGGCTTACCGACGCGCATGATGCGCGGATGACGGCACTGGGCCTGGCTGACTGGGAACGGGTTCCCGAGTCTGAGTGACCAGGGTCAGAGGCTGCCGAAGCCGATCCGGCGCTGCTCCGAGCCCGTGAACTCGAGGTAGCCGATCTTGTCGGCCGGTACCAGGATCTTCCCGCCCTTGTCGTCGGGGAGGATGAACAACCCGCCCTCGGCGACCGCCTGGGTCAGCGACCGCTCTACCTCCTCGGGAGAGGAATTCGTCTCGATCACGATCTCCCGGGGGATCGATTGCACCCCGATCTTGACTTCCACAGTGCTCCTAAGCGACTACGGTGCCGCCGCGGGGCGACGGCCAGCCAACGGCGGTTGGCCCGCCGTCACCCGAGGCTAGCCCGCCGGGTAGCCCGCCCGGGTGATCGCGCGGGGACCTGCCCATACGCTCCGAGCGAAATGCGGGGCACCTAGTCGTTCGCGGCGTATTCGTTCCCGGGAAGTTCTGTGCCCGCATGCTCGCCCGCACGTGGCCAGCCGCTGATCCCGCGCCAGGCCAGCCGCGCGATGAGCTGTTCGGCGGCATCCTTGGGGATCATCTGGTCCGTGCCGAGCCAGAAGATCGCACTGACCTGGGCCATACCGACCAGGCCCATGCCGAGCAGGTGCGCCTCGTCGTCGCCGAGGCCCGCGTCCTCCCGGATGATCTCGCTGATCATCTCGGCGCAGTCCCGCATGGACCGGTCCAGCCGGTCGCGGACCGCCGGCTCGTTGCGCAAGTCGGACTCGAATACCAGCCGGAACGCCTGGCCGGTGCTCCCGACGAAGTCGAAGAACGCGGTGAAGGTGGCGGTCACCCGCTGCTTGTTGTCGGTCGTGGACGCCAGCGCATTGCGGACGGTGGCGGTCAGGGCGTCCACGCTCTCATCGAGCAGCGCCAGGTAGAGCTCAAGCTTGCCGGGAAAGTGCTGGTAGAGCACGGGTTTGCTGACCCCTGCCTGCTCCGCTATCTCGTCCATCGCAGCAGCGTGGTATCCCTGTGCGACGAAGACCTCTCGCGCAGCGCCCAGGAGCTGCCGTCGCCGGGCGGGCTTGGGCAATCTCGTCCCGACCGCCCGGATCTGTGAGGCGTCGGTCACAGCCCTCTCCGATCCGCTAGCACGGGGCTGCGGACCAGCCCCCTTGTCAACGGTAGTCATCCTCGTCGAGATTCACCTCCCGATGCTGTTCGGCGGCATCGGCCTCGTTCACGTCAAGGGGCAGGTCAGCCGGCTCTCCTTCCGCATCCGTCCCGGTATCCTCGGCGGCGTCCCACCGCTCGTCCTCGGAGCCGGGCGCCGGCTTCTCCAGGTCACTCTCGCTCATCGGTGGTCCCCTTCGGGTGTGCCGCCGGCCAGTTCACGTAGCGAACGCTCGATGGCCTCACCATAGGTCGGGAATGCGTGTACTACGTCCGCCAGCACGTTCAGCGGGAGCCCCGCCCGGATGGCGAGGGTCATCTCCCCCATCCATTCTTCCGCGCAGGGACCGATGGCCGCGGCACCGACCAGCATGTCGCCTCGCGACGTNNCCCCGGCGGCGGCTTGCCGGGGGGTGAGCCCCACGCAGCAGACCGACGGGGTCGTGGCGACGACACGGGGGATGGCGCGGTAGTCAGCCGTGCGGTGCCCGCCCAGGATGTTGCCGGCGACGATACCCGCCTGGTACCTGGCGGTGTGGGTGTACATGGCGATGCCGGTCACATCCCCGGCCGCCCAGACCCGGGTGGGAGCTTGCGGACCCGGCTGGCCGGCCGGCGCACCGGCTGCCCGGGCCCGGCACGTCTCGTCCACTTCCAGCGCACCGGCTGCGGACGGCTCGACACCGAGTTTGTCTAGGCCGATCCCGCCGAGCCGGGGCCTGCGGCCGGTGGCGAGCAGGAGCCGGTCGGCTTCCAGGCCCGTCCCATCGGCCAGGATGAGCGCGAGCCCGGACTCCAGCGCCTCCGCCTTGACCACAGGGGAGCCGAGCCGCAGGCCGGCGCCGGCTTCCCGGAGCGCGTCGGCCAGGATCTCACCGGCAAAGGGGGGCTCATCCGGCAGCACCCGTGATTCCGCTTCGACCAGCGTGACCTGCGAGCCGAACGCGGCGTAGGTCTGCGCCAGCTCACAGCCGGTCGGCCCGGCGCCCAGTACGATCACCCGGCGCGGCAGGTCCGGGCAGCTGAGGGCTTGCGCGCTGGTCCACGCGGGTACCTCGGTGAGACCTTCCACCGGCGGAGCGACCGGCTCGGCTCCGGTGGCGATGACCACATCGCCATAGCCGAGCACAGCAGTGTCCGCCAGCCCCGGCCGGCCACGTCCGTGGCGCCCTCCCGTGGCCCCGCTGACCTCGACCACTCCCGGGCTGGTCACCTGGCCGGTGCCGCGGACCAGGGTCACCCCGCACTCGGCGAGCCGGGCCGCGGCGTGGCTGTCGTCCAGGTGGCCGGTGACCACATCCCGGCGGGCGACTGCCTGCTGCCAGGTCTCGCCGCGGCGGGCCGAGGCGAGCAGCGATCTGGACGGCAGACTAGCCAGGTAGGCGGCCTCGCCGCCGACCAGCCCCGCCTCCACCAGGGCGACTGAGCGGCCGGCTCGCGCCAGGTCACTGGCGACAAGCACGCCAGAGGTTCCCCCGCCAAGTACGACCACATCAAATTCCGGCACCTGGCCATCCTTCCCCAGCGGCGGCAGCGGCACATTCATCATGACAGCCAGTGACCGGGGCTGACTCATCGAAGCCCTTGAACACCGGCAGAACGGGTATCGACACTGCATGCGCAGCATGTGGAAAGGCGCGATCTCGTTCGGCCTGGTCATGATCCCGGTGAAGCTCTACGCCGCTACCGAGCAGCGCGATGTGACATTCCGCCAGGTCCATCGTGCCGATGGTGGGCGGATCAAATTCCGCCGGATCTGCTCTGTGTGCGGTGAGGAGGTCCCCTTTGCTGACGTCGCGAAGGGCTACGAGCTGCCCGATGGCGAAATGGTGGTGCTCACCGACGACGATCTGGCGGAATTGCCGCTGCCCACCGCCCACAGCATCGAGGTAGTCAACTTCACTCCCGCTGACCAGCTCGATTCCATCCTTTGCGCGCGCGCCTACTACACCGAGCCTGAGCCGGCCGGGCTGCGGGCCTACGCCCTGCTGCGTGATGCGCTGGAGCGATCCGGCAGGGTCGCGATCGCCCGGGTGGCGCTGCGCCAGCGCGAGTCGCTGGCCGCGCTGCGCAGCCGCGAAGGGGTAATGGTGCTGGAGACGCTGCTCTGGCCGGACGAGATCCGTGTTCCCGACTTCGAGTTCCTTGAGCAGGACATTGAGGTGCGATCGCAGGAACTGAGGATGGCCGCGTCCTTGATCGACTCGATGACGGTGGACTTCGACCCGTCGCAATACCGGGACGGCTACCGGGACGCGCTGGAAGAACTGGTGGCAGCAAAGATGCAGGGCCACGAGGTGGTCCGGCCACATCCGCGGGCGGAGGAAGGCGGCGGCAGCCTGGCGGACGCGCTGAGGGCGAGCCTGGCGGCAGCGAAAGACACCGGCGGGGCGGCCGGTCCCGGCCGGCGAGGGCCTCGTGCGGGGGATGCGGGCGGCCCGGATCACGCGGCTGCGGCCGACGGTGGCGGGCGCAAACGGCCGGCCGGGGGAACCCGCAAGCGCCAGCCCCGGGGCAAGGCCAGCGCCTGAGCTGGAAACCCCGGCGAGCCGTCAGACCGCGACCCGGCGCAGGGTGGTGAACGGTACACCAGCCCGTACCACCTTCCGTACCGGAAGAACAGCACCAGCAGCACGCATGACGTCAGCCACGTCAGGTACCACGGGCCGTCCGGGATCCATGGCACCAGGAAGAAGTGCACCGCGAGCCCCCACCCGCCGGTCGGGCGCTCCAGGGCCGCGAGGCGCGGTACCACGTCCGCTCCCACCGCAGGCAGCCCGTAGCTGCCCAGTAGGGTGACCTCGCGGGGCTGGGTGACAGGTTGCGGGGATAAGTGAGGAGAGGCGGAAGGTGATGAGGCAGCGCACGCTCGGCCAGGGACTGGCTGTCCCGGAACTGGGACTCGGGTGCATGGGCATGAGCCAGTCATATGGAACCCCCGACGACCAAGAGTCCATCGCCACCATTCACCGCGCGCTTGATCTGGGCGTCACCATGCTCGACACGGCGGACTCCTATGGGCCGCACAGCAATGAGCGTCTGGTCGGCATGGCGATCAAAGGCCGCCGGGACGAGGTGGTGCTCGCCACCAAGTTCGGCCAGGAGTTCCGCCCGGACGGCACGCGGGGGATCAACGGCCGGCCCGAGTATGTGCGCCAGGCCTGCGACGACTCGCTGCAGCGACTGGGGGCCGACCACATTGACCTGTACTACCAGCACCGGATCGACCCTGACGTGCCGGTCGAGGAGACCTGGGGGGCGCTGAGCGAACTGGTCAGCGCCGGGAAGGTGCGCTTCCTGGGCATCTCGGAGGCAGCGCCGGCGACGGTGCGCCGGGCGCACGCCGTGCACCCGGTCACCGCCGGACAGTACGAGTATTCACTGTTCAGCCGTGACCCCGAGGCGCAGCTGCTGCCGCTGCTGCGGGAACTCGGCATCGGGCTGGTCTGTTACAGCCCGCTGGGCCGGGGCCTGCTCACAGGGACTCTGACAGCCGACGGGGCGTTCGGCGAACGTGATTTCCGCCGCCGCGCGCCGCGCTTCCAGGGTGAGAATCTGGAGCACAACCTGGCGATCGCGGCACACATCGCTGAACTCGCCACCACCAAGGGTGTGACCCCGGCCCAGCTGGCGCTGGCCTGGGTGCTCGCCCAGGGCGGCGACGTGGTTGCCATTCCCGGCACCAAGCGCCGGGCCTACCTGGAGCAGAACGTCGCAGCCACCGAGATCGTGCTGACCCCCGACGAGCTGCGTCACCTCGACGAACTCGCCCCGGTGGGAGCGGCGGCCGGAGACCGCTACCCACCCGAGATGATGGCGCGCCTGGGCCAGTGACCCGCCGAGCCTGAGTGGGGGGCCATGGAGCCGGGCAAGCCGGGCAAGCCGGGCCCGCCACTGCTGATCACCGCGCCCCGGGTCGTTCCGGCCGGGCCGGTCCCGGCCGTCCTGGAACCCGGGTACGTCGCGATCGAGGCTGGGCTGATCACAGCCGTGGGGCAGGGCCCGCCGCCAGACGTACCCGGCCTTGTGCTGGCAGACGGGGTCCTGGTGCCCGGCCTGATCGATCTTCAGGTCAACGGCCGCTACGGGGAGGACCTGGCCGGGGTGGACCCGGCCGGCTGGGCCCGGGTTGTGCGGCGGCTGCCCGAGACTGGAACGACCGCCTTCCTCCCGACCTTCATCACCGCTCCGGTGGGCGAGTTGGCCGGGGCTTTGCGTTCTGCCGCTGGGTTTGTGCCGGATCTGCCCGGGGGCGCGCGGGTGCTCGGCGTGCACCTGGAAGGACCGTTCCTGGCGGCTGCCCGCGCCGGGGCACACCGGCGGGACTGGATCGTCCCGGCGACAGTGGACGCGGTCGCAGACCTGCTGGCGGCCGGGGCGGGGGTGCTGCGGGTGGTGACCCTCGCACCGGAGGTGGCGGGCGGGCTGGCGGCGGTCGCCCAGCTGGCAGCGGCGGGCGTGGTGGTCAGCGTCGGGCATAGCGATGCGACGGCGCGGCAGGTCCGCGCCGCGGCGGACGCGGGCGCGCGGATGGTCACCCACCTGTTCAACGCGCAGCGGGCGCTGCACCATCGCGAGCCCGGCGTCGTGGGCCAGGCGCTCACCGACCCACGCCTGACCAGCGGCCTCATCGCGGACCCGGACCATGTCGGGGCCGCCGCATGGACGATCGCATTCGCTGCCGCTCCGGGGCGCATCTGCCTGGTCACGGACTCGGTCGCGGCTGCGGGCATGCCACCGGGGCGCTACCTGCTCGGCGGGGAACCGGTCACGGTGGGGCCGGAAGATGACGCGGCGCCGCGGCGGCCGGACGGGACCCTGGCCGGTTCGGTGCTGCGGATGGACCGGGCGGTGGCCAACGTGGTAGCGGCGGGAGTGGGTCTGGCCGAGGCGGTCGCGGCGGCCAGCCGGATCCCGGCCGACCTGATCGGCCGCCCTGACCTGGGCCGGCTCGCGCCGGGTGCCGCGGCCGACCTGGCCTGGCTCGGCGACGACCTCCGGGCGAGGGCGGCCTGGGTCGCCGGAGAGCAGGCGCACCCGGTGGCTTAGCCCGGGTCAGCCCTCCCGGTACACCTTGTGCTGTGCGGCCTGGGCCCGTGGGCGCAGCACCAGCAGATCCACGTTGACGTGGGACGGACGGGTGATCGCCCAGGTGATGGTGTCGGCGACATCGTCGGCGGTCAGGGGTTCGCGCACCCCGGCATAGACGGCCGCGGCCCGGTCGGGGTCACCCCGGTAGCGGTTGAGCGCGAACTCGTCGGTGCGGACCATGCCGGGAGCGATCTCGATCACCCGTACCGGCTGGCCCGACAGCTCGAGCCGCAACGTCGCCGCGATCGCATGCTCGCCATGCTTGGCGGCCACATAACCACCGCCGCCCTCGTAGGCGACAAAGCCGGCCGTGGAGGAGAGCACCACGATGGTGCCGTCGCCGCTGGCGATGAGCCGGGGCAGCAGGGCCTGGGTTACGTTCAGCGTGCCGAGCACGTTGACCTCGTACATCGCACGCCAGTCCGCAGGATCGGCGTCAGCCACTGACTCGGCGCCGTAGGCACCCCCGGCGTTGTTGACCAGCACATCGCAGCGGTCGAGGGAGCCTGCGAAGGCATCCACGGCGGGCCGGTCAGTGACGTCGAGAACATGGGCCTGCGCCGAGCCGCCCCCCGCGCGGATGCGCGCGGCCACGGCCTCGATCCGGTCCGCGCGCCGCGCCGTGAGCACCACGTGGTAACCAGCGCCGGTCCCTGCCTCAGCGAGCCTCATTGCCGTGGCCGCGCCGATTCCGCTGCTTGCCCCGGTGACGACGGCGACTGGCTGCATGTCCCTGCCCATCTGCCAGTGAGTGAGGTGATCCGGCCCAACCATGCGTGGGCCGGATCCGGCGGTAAGACGCCAATAGTAGATTCTGCCGCTCAAGCGGGAGGCCGCGTCAATCTGACCGGCTGACAGCAGGGCCAGGTGTCACAGCCAGGCTCCACAGCCAGGCTCCACAGCCGGGTGTCACAGCCGGGCCCGGTCCGGCGGTCCAGAGGTAGTGCCGCTGCCCAGGGATACCTGCCGTCCCGGGTGTGGGCCGGAGTCCTTCAGCCGGGTAGCTGGTGGGCCCGGTGGTGTAGGTGCGGTCGCTGGGGGTGGTCCAGGTCATGATGCCCGGCGCTTTCTGGTCCAGCTTCCAGCCGGGAGTTTGCTTGGCGCGATGGTGGCGGCGGCAGACGGGGGCAAGGTTGCATTCGCAGGTCCTGCCGCCTTGGTCGTGGGGGATGGTGTGTTCCTGGTCGCAGTGGATGGCGGGGCGGCGGCAGCCGGGGTAGGAGCAGGTTGCCTGCCGGATGGTGATGAGGTGCTGGAGGGAGGGGGGCGGCCGGTAGGCCGCTGACTGGCGCTGGTGGGTGCACTGGCCCGTTTCGAGTGCGCTGATGGTGATGGTCAGCGCAGTCGCGGGAGTCGTCAGCGTCCAGGGGGCCGAACCCGGCGGCGTCGCCGGGCGCATCCGACAGGCCCAGCCAGGTGGCCAGCGGCATGGTCAAATTGACCGACCCGGCCAGTCCCTGC
>DPMS01000229.1 GCA_003541285.1 Actinomycetota bacterium | reverse complement strand
AAAAGGAATCCCGTTGCCCTGGGGGAGAAAGTCCAGTAGAAGTGATACCAGTTCACGATCACGTGGACCGCGAGTTGGATCTTTGTCTGTAGCATCCCTTCCAGAGCGTACCGATGATTGTAGGAGGCTTATTCACGGACGGACAGATTTATTCAAAATTGATCTTTGCAACGGCGCGCCCACGTGAAAGACGGCCCGTTTCTCGAAAGGATTGGGTTACCACACTCTCTCCCAGAGAAACGGGCCATCGACATGTATCATGCCACCGGATTCCGCCGGGACGAGATAATTGACCTCTGCGTGCTGATCAACTCTGCCGAACGGGATCCGGGTTTCCAGAAATGGCCACCGATCCTCGGCCTCTTCAAGTCCGTGATAGTGACCCTGGCCTACATGCGGCATAACCGCACGCAGGCCGAAATCGGGGAGTCATTCGGAGTCTCGCAGTCCGCCATAAGCCCCGCGATCAAAGTAATAACACCGCTCATCGCGGAAGACCTGACCGACTACGTTCCCGCGGCCGACGAACTGGACGCGGACACGCAATATATCGTGGATGGGACACTGCTTCCCTGCTGGTCATGGGCAGCGCGCCCGGAACTCTACTCAGGAAAACACAAGACCACCGGAATGAAAGTCCAGGTCGCCTGCACCATTTACGGGCAGCTCGCCTGGATCTCCGACCCCGTTAACGGCAACCGCCACGATAACCTCGGGCTAAACGAATCCGGCGCGCTGCTGACCCTCAACCCGGAAGACTGGATGTAGCTATTCACCAAGCGTCAGCGGCGTGATGTACGCGTGCCGGACGTTGCTGGCTTATCCGGCTGGTTCGAGTCCGGGCGGCTGCCAGGCGTTGCCGTTGAACAGGTCGCGGAGGGCGTCGGGCTTGGTGATGCCCCATTTCGCGGCGGTTGACAGGTAGGACTCGACGATGGCGAAGTCGGCGAGCCCGCCGAGTGTGCGCTAGGCGCCGCCGGAGCCGCGCTGCTGGACCTTGACCGGGCGGATGGTCCGCCCGGCTTCGTTATTGGAGAAGATGTCCAGGTCGGGGCGGGTGGCGAAGCGGAGGATCAGGTCCTCGAACGTCCGGAACCTGCGGGCGATCCGGCGGGCATCCCTCGCGGTGGCGGTACGCCGGTAGAAGTTGGCGGCGAGCCCGGCGGCGGCGAGTGCCCGGTAGCGGGTGAGCAGGTCTTCCAGGACGGCCGGGTCCAGGGCGGTCTGCCCGGTGAGGCGGGCGGCCGCTGCCGCGTCGCGGGCCCCGGTCAGCAGGGCCGCCATCCGGGACGCCCATCCCTGCTTCTCCGGCTCGAACTCATACAGTCCCTTCAGGTCGCGGAGCAGGTGGACCCCGCACCATGCGTGCAGGGCGCTGGTGAGATGCCCGTAGCCGGCGTGGCCGTCCCGCACGATCACGCCCTCGTAGCCCGGCAGGACTCCGCCCGCGTCGATCGCCTCCGCCGACCGGTCGCCGGTGTGCATGCAGGTCAGGTAGGCGGTGCAGGCCAGATGCACATACCTGGTACCGCCCGCGGCGCGGGCCGGGGTCTCATCGGCGTGGATGGCCGATGCGGTCTTCAGCAGCTCGCGGACCCGGTCCATGAACCCGCTGTCATCTATCAGCGCGGCTGCCCTGGCCCGGATGCCGGCCATCCACCCGGTGGAGACCGTGATCCCGGCGAGCTGGCACAACAGCACCGTGGCCCGGTGAACCGGGATGTAGTTCCCGCAGGTCAAATTCGCGGCCTGTGCGCAGGCCTCCGGCCCGATGCTGGCCCGCGCCCGCACGTGCGGCGGCAGTTCTCCCTCGGTGACCGCCCCGCAGCACGGGCACTCCTTTGCCTGCGCTACGTACTGAGTGACCTTCGGTTCCGGTGGCGGCTCGATGTCAGTGACCTGGTGGCGGCGCTGCCCCGTCACCGGTTCCCCGGTCAGGTCCGCGCCGCACCCCCGGCACGCCGAAGGTGGGCAGTCAAAGCTCTCATCCGGGTCATCGACCAGGCACATCGTCACCCCCGGGTCGCCCGGCTGCTTTCCCGGCCGCCGCTTCCCCCGCTCCCGCAGCGACCGGCCCGTGCCCCTCTTCTTATACGGGCTGTCCGACGACGGGGGACGTGACGACGTGGACGAGTCCCTGCGCGCTCGCCGCTCAAGCTCATCGACCCGCTCTGAAAGCCGCTCGTTCAGCGCGGTCAGCCGTCCGGCCTGCCCGGTCAGCTCGGCGATCAGCCTGTACGCTTCCGCCAGCCGGGCCGCCAGCTCAGCGGCTGGCAGCGCGGAAAGCTCCTCAGCCGAGGGCAGACCGGGTACGGCGGGCACAACTGGCAATGATCGTCATCCCAGCCCGCCAATCAGCAACCCCGCTCCGGCGTGTCACCCGGCGGCGAACTGCGCCCCGTTCATTCGTTATGAGCACCGGACGTCACTCCTGGTGGATACGGTCGATCGGACCGGCCTGACCGAAAACCCTGTATGACGCCGTGACGCACTGATGCTCAGCGTGACGGTTCCGGCCGGACTGCCCGCGGCTACCGGCGCAAGCAGCGGGCGACGAAGTAGAACGGCACGGGCACAGCGCCCGGCGGGCGCCGTTCTTCCATCTCCGGGCCAGGAGGTGGTTCGGCGGCCCGGTCCAGCGCCAGCCCGTGCCCGGTCAGGGAGTTGAGGTAGGTCGAGATCATCCGGTGGCTGGAGCCGACCCGGCCGCGGTACCCGCTATTGCTGGCCAGCCACCATCCTTCCTGGTAGTACCCCTGATCGGGCGGCCAGCTACTGGGCGCATCACTGTCCCAGCCGGGAAAGCAGGGATGCAGCAGGGAAAACACGAACCAGCCGGCTGGGCGCAGCAGCCGGGCGACGTTGGCCAGCAGGCCGTCGAGGTCATCGATGTCGGACAGCCCGTAGTTGCACACCACGCCGTCAAACGCCTGGCCTTCCAGCACACCGCGGGTGGTCACGTCCGCGTGCAGGTAGCGGATGCCCAGCGGTTCTGCCGCCTCGTAGGCCCGCGCCTTGGCCAGCAGTGCGGCGGAGATGTCCAGCCCGGTCAGCGCGGCGCCGCGGCGCGCCAGTTCTCGCGCCACCCGGCCTTGCCCGCAGGTGACCTCCAGCAGCCGCAGCCCGCTGACGTCCCCGGCCAGGTCCAGCAGGGCCGCGGTAGCCGGATCGCAGACGGTCTTGCCGGATCTCTGTTCGTAGAAATCGGCGATTTCGTCGTAACGCGCCACCGGACCACTCACCCCTCGACCGTAACGCCCATTCCGCGCTCAGCCACCGTGGCCACGGCCAGGTCAGCTACTGGCGAACGGCAGACCCCGGCAAGCGCAATCTTCACGATGGTGCTGCCGCCGAGCAGAAGATCACGGTCCCGGCCTCGTTCAAATCGGTGACGGTGGGGTTCCAGAGCGGGTGACGCCTAACAGCGAACCGTCAGCGCCAGGCCCGCCGCGGCAAGCCACATCAGCACCATCAGGACACAACTGCCCGCTCGATCACCCTTGGTGAACAGCTACGACTGGATCGGCGACAAGGGCTACGTCGGCAACGGCATGATTACGCCTTTCAAGAAACCAGCCGGCGGCGAGCTGGTGGACTGGCAGAGAGAGTTCAATAGCCAGGTCAACAAGATCCGCTGGATGATCGAGCAGGTAATCTCGCACTTCAAGAACTGGCGGATCATGCACACCGACTACCGCCGCCCGATCGATACGTTCACCACGACAATCTCAGCGGTAATCGGCCTGCACTTCTACCGGATGGCCTGAATAAGCCTCTTGAAGTGGGTTTTGGCACTGGCCACTGCATCGTGGCGCTGGCCCGGTCGGTCGGCGGGTCGGGCAGCGTTGCTGGAATTGACATATCGGAGGGCATGCTCGACATCACCAGGCAGAAGGTCAGCGAGGCGGGGTTGACGGACAGGGTGGAGGTGCGGCGCGGTGATGCCACCCGGCTCCCATTCGAATCGGATACCTTTGACGCGATCTTTACGAGTTTTACCCTGGAGCTATTCGATACACCCGAAATACCCGTGGTCCTGGGGGAGTGTAAGCGCGTTCTTCGGCAA
>DPMS01000685.1 GCA_003541285.1 Actinomycetota bacterium | reverse complement strand
TTTTCAGCAGGCTCCTAGGCAAGGAAAACGCGTGACCTATGAGAGCTGCCATCTTTAAAGGACCTGGAGCGGTCGAGGTTGGCGAACTGCCCGACCCGGTGATCCAGGAGCCCACCGATGCCGTCGTGCAGGTCGTGCTGGGCTGTGTGTGCGGGTCGGACCTGTGGTACTACCGGGGAGAGTCGCCCCATGCGGTTGGCTCGATCGGGCATGAGTTCATCGGCATAGTCGAACAGGCTGGCGCCGATGTGCGGGGAGTCCACCAGGGTGATCTGGTGGTCGCGCCGTTCATCTTCAGCGACATGTCCTGCCCGCACTGCCTGAACGGGTCGACGATCTCCTGCGTCGCTGGCGGCAGTTTCGGCGACGGCCAGATCGGCGGCGGCCAGGGCGAAGCCGTTCGTGTCCCGCTGGCCGGCAGCACCCTCGTGCCGGTCCCGGGATCGGGGCACTCCGCTCAGACGCTGCGGTCACTGCTCGCCCTCTCCGATGTGATGCCGACCGGGCACCATGCGGCGGTCAGCGCCGGGGTGAAGAAGGGCGATGCGGTGGCGGTGGTCGGGGACGGCGGGGTTGGCCTGTGCGCCGTGCTGGCGTCCAGGCGGCTCGGCGCGGAGCGCATCATCGCCCTCAGCCGCCGCCCTGAGCGCCAGCACATCGCCCGTGAGTTCGGCGCCACCGACATCATCGAGGCACGCGGTGAGGAGGCCAGCCAGGCCGTCCTCGAGCTGACCGGCGGCATCGGAGTGGACGCCGCGCTCGAATGCGTCGGCACCGCCCAGTCCATCGCCACCGCTTTCGCCGTGGCCTGGCCCGGTTCCACGGTCGGCATCGTCGGGGTCCCGCACGGCCAGGTGCCCTTCAGCGAGCCGTTCTTCCGCAACGTCGGCTGGCGCGGTGGCCCGGCCCCGGCCCGGATCTACATCCCCGAGTTGCTCGGCGACGTGCTCGACGGTGCCATCAGCCCCGGCCGGGTCTTCGACTACGAGACCGGCCTTGACCACATCGCCGACGCCTACCGGGCCATGGATGAGCGGCGGGCCATCAAGTCACTCATCCGGGTCGGATCGCAATGAGCGGGCTGGACCGCCGAGGAGCTGCAGCGCACCGGCGGCGCGCAGGAACTGCGGCTTGCGTCCCGGCGTCAGGATGGATCACTGCGGCCCTTCACAACGATGTGGGCCGTCCGGGCCGGGAATGACCTGTATGTCCGCTCCGCAGGCGGGCCGAACCGGCCGTGGTACCGCCACGCGGTCGCCAGCCGGGCCGGCCGTGTCGAAGCCGCCGACGCCGGCGCCGCGGTCGATTTCGCGGCCGCGGCACCAGAGACGAACCAGGAAATCGACTCCGCGTACCACGCCAAGTACGACCGCTACGGCCCGGCCATCGTCGGTCACGTCACCGGGCCGGCTGCTCACGCTGTGACTATCCGCTTGGTCAAAGCCGTCCGGTTAGGAGACGCCCATGGGCGACGTCATCGTTGTCATCGGAGCTGGCCAGATCGGCCAGGCAATCGCCCGCCGGGTCAGCGCGGGCAAGCATGTCGTGCTCGCCGATCTCCACCAGGGCAACGCCGACGCGGCGGCCGGAGTACCGGCCAACGCTGGCTTTGACGTAAGCACCGCGACCGTCGATGTGTCCTCCCGGGAGTCTGCGCATGCGCTCGCCGAGGCCGCCACCGCGCTCGGCGACGTCACTGGTGTCATCCATGCGGCGGGCGTCTCACCCAGCCAGGCAACGCCCGAGGCAATCCTCGCTGTCGACCTGTACGGAACAGCACTGGTCCTCGAAGAGTTCGGGAACATCATCGCGCCGGGTGGGTCCGGTGTCGTCATCGCATCGCAGTCCGGCCACCGTCTTGGTGCCCTCACCGCCCAGCAGGACGCAGCCCTCGCCACAACACCGGCCGATGAGCTGCTGGCACTGCCAATGCTTCAGCCGGACCAGGTCACCGATTCCCTCCACGCCTATCAACTGGCCAAGCGCGGGAACTCGCTGCGGGTGATGGCCGAGGCCGTCCGCTGGGGCCAGCGCGGTGCGCGGGTGAACACCATCAGCCCTGGTATCATCATCACCCCCCTCGCCAGGGATGAACTGACCGGTCCCCGCGGCGAGGGCTACCGGCGGATGATCGAACTATGCCCGGCCGGGCGGGCCGGGACGCCGGACGAGGTGGGGACCGTTGGCGCGCTCCTCATGGGTCCCGATGGAGCGTTCATCACCGGAAGCGACTTCCTCATAGACGGTGGCGTCACAGCGTCCTACTTCTTCGGGGAACTCGCGCCCAAATGATCTCTCGCACACAGGAGACGCCTCACCGAACGCGGCGTGCAACTGCCGCCAGATCTGTGGGATTGCTGGGCCGGGCACCAGAGTCAGCCAGGACCTCTTCCCCGGCGCGGAACCGCTCTACGCGCCTCATCGCCCCGTAAGATGCCTGGTCGCATGCACCTTCTCTATAGCGTGTGCCACTCAAGATGCCACTTGCCGGAAGGCAGGTATCCAGTTCTATATTCGAAAAATCCTCATCACCTGGAGCCCTCTTACGGAATCGAACCGTAGACCTTCTCCTTACCATGGGCCGCTCTGCCGTTCCGCAGCTCCAGGTAGAGCGTCTGACCTGCCAATACACGAGCATAAACACGCACTCACAGGCGCCGGACGAGCCCTCGCGAACGTCCTTTGCCACTCAATCTGCCACTCAGATTGATCTTGCAGCGTCGCACGCACCCAGATACCTGATATCGACGATACGCTATGATAACAGCATGGAAGAGGTAACCGCGGGAGCCCTGCTCCGCCAGGCACGTAACCGGGCCGGCCTGTCCCAGGTGGACCTGGCCGCCCGGGCGGGTGTCACCCAGAGCGTGATCAGTGCGTATGAGTCCGGGCAGCGGCAGCCTTCCATCCCGGCACTCACCCGG
>DPMS01000199.1 GCA_003541285.1 Actinomycetota bacterium | reverse complement strand
GGTGATGACCAGGACTCCCACCATCAGGGCCACTAGTCGCTCCCCGATCAGCCGGGGCCAGGACACCGGTCCGGCGAGGATCAGTTCGACGCGGCCCTCCCGAAGGTCGGCCACCCAGGCTGCGGCCCGGGTGATGACGTAGGCCACGACGATGGGGGCGACGATCTCGGCGGCGAACGACAGGTACTGGTCGGCCGCCGACCAGCCGGGCTTGCTGCCGAAAAACGTCTGCACCAGCTTGATCCGGTTCCACATGTCCACGACGCCGGGCTCCAGCCGCGCCATCATGAACATGGCCAGCGCGGCGGCTCCCGCCCACGCGAGGAGCCCGTACCGTTCGCGGACGAGCGTGGCGGACCAGAACCAGCGGAGTACCGGGCGCTGGGCCGGCCGTCCCGGCCGTCCCGGCCGGGACGGCCGGGACCAGAGCACCGCCGCGTAGTCGCGCCGCTGGAAGGCCCAGGTCGCCGCGGCAAGCATGAGTGCCGTCATCGCGAGCAGCGCAGCCGTGGCGGCCAGATCGAATCCGTGGCCGGGGACGAGGGCGCGCGAGGTGTTGAAGTAGTAGAACGGTGAGATGAACCGGGCCCCGCCAGCCCATCCCAGCTTCTGCCATACGTTCGTGAACAGGTACAGGCCCACGATCACCGCCGCGGCCACCCCGCCCGCCGCCCGGGTGCTGATCATCAACTGCGAGGCCAGCAGGCCGAACGCATATGCGGCGAGGGCGCAGAGCCCTGCTGCGGCGGCAGTTATCAGTGAGCCGCCGAAGTTGGGCTCACCGCCGGCGGCCATGGAGACGGCAATCCCGAGGCCGACCCCGGCGCAGATCATGACCAGGGTGAGCGCGTAGCCGGCGGTCCGGTCGCGGATCACCGCGCGGCGGGACCAGCCGGCCGCCAGGATCTCCTCCAGCGAGTGCCTGGTCTCCGGCCCGCGCACCGCGCGGGCGCCCTGGATGGCCGCGTACAGGCTGAGGAAGAGCACGAACAGCGTGACGTTGTGATAGGTGAGGTAGCCACCGAGCGTGTCGAGGCGCTCGGCCGGCCACCGCAGCAGCCGCAGCGCCTCAACGCTGGCCATAACGCTGGCCGCCATCGCCTTCGCGCCGCCGGCGAACCTGGCCACCTCGCTGGCGAATCCGGCCGCGACCGCGTACATCGCCAGGGTGCCACCGACGATCCAGATGACGATGCCCAGCCGGTGCGACCGGACCGTGTCAGTGATCAGCCTGAGCCTGGGGAGGCCCTTCGAATTCAGCAAGGAACACCTCCTCCAGCGACAACTCGTGGCTGTCGAGTTCGGTCACCCCTGCCGCCGACAGCGAGGCAAGCAGCGGCGCCACCGAACCCCGGATGGCGCAGGTTGCAAGGTGGTCCTCGACCTTCGGCTCGGTGACGCCGGGGATGTGCGCGAGGTCCGCGGCGGTGAGGTGCCCGGTGACGACCGCCTCGACCCGGTGGATGCGCAGCGAGCGGAAGTCTGCCAGCGACCCCACCCGCAGCAGCCGGCCGTCGCGGATCAGGCCGATCCGGTCGCAGATCAGCTCGACCTCGGACAGGACGTGGGAGGAGAGGAAGACCGTCGCCCCCCGCGCGACCGACTCCTGGACGAGCAGATGGAACTCCCGCTGCATCAGCGGGTCGAGGCCCATCGTCGGCTCGTCGAGGATCAGCAGTTCCGGCTCGTGCATGAAGGCCTGGATGAGTCCCACCTTCTGCTTGTTGCCGTGCGACAGGTTCTCGTACTTGCGCCCGAGATCGAGCCCGAAGCGCTCGGCGAGCGCGGCGATCCGTCCCGGGTCCACACCGCCGCGCAGCCCGGCGAGCAGGCCGATCACGTAGCCCGCGGTCACGCCGGGAAACTGGGCGAGCTCGCCTGGCAGGTAGCCGACCCGCCGCTTGATGGTCAGGCTGTCGCGTGATGCGTCCATGCCGAGCACCTCAGCCCGGCCGCGGGTGGGCCGGATGAGATCCATCAGCAGGCGGATCGTGGTTGTCTTCCCGGCACCGTTCGGGCCGATGAAGCCGAATGTCCCGCCGCGGCGAATGCTGAGATCGAGATCGAAAATCCCGTGACCCTGGCCGTAGTCCTTGGTCAGGTCCGAGCAGGCGATCGCCGGGCCGCCAGCGGGTGTGCCCGCCGTCCGGGCAGCTTTCTGTTGCACCGCCATGGCCGCATCATCATCCGCCCGCCAGCGGCCGGCCAGGGCCGAACGGCCACCCACTGCGGGACATTCGCCTGCGCCGCGGGCGGGTCAGGCGATGATGCCGCGAATGCCCACCCGGGGTCAGGGGCGTGGAATGGGCTTGCTGTAGGGGATGGCACTGGGGGTGGCGACAAAGCGGTCAGCGGGCTGCGGACCTGCCCTGCGGCGGCGATGGCGATGCCCGCCGGCACGGCACCCACCACGAACGGCCGTAAGCGATGACCAAAACCGGATATACACCACTCCCTCACCACCCATCACTGCTCCATCACACCCGGTGACCGGTGGCTTGGGTCACCCCGCTGGCAGCACCGGCCCGCCGGCCCTGGTCAGCCGCTGAACAGCCCGGTCAGCCGGCCGGAGGAGATGGCGTGCGACTTGATCGCGGCCAGGGCTTGCGCCAGTGACGCGCCGGCCGGCAGCGCTAGTCTCCCCGGCTCGGCATAGACAGTGAAGCGGTAGTGATGGGTTCCGCTGGGCGGGCACGGTCCGAGGTAGGCGGCCTGGCCACCGCTGTTCTGTGCCTGCGCCGCGCCTGCGGGGAGGTTGCCGCCGGCGAGGCCGCTGGCCGTGGCGGGCAGGTTGAACACCACCCAGTGGGTGTACGTTCCGCCAGCCGCGTCCGGGTCGTCCATCACCAGGGCGATGGTCACGGTGCCGGAGGGGATGCCGGTCCAGGTCAGCGGTGGTGGCGTGTTGCTGCCGCGGCAGGAGAACCTGGCCGGGATCGCCGCGTTGTCGGCGAACGAGGGGCTCCGCACCGTGAGCGTGACCGGGCTGGCCGGCGTGGTGGCCGGTGCCTCGGTACCGGGGGTGCTGGCAGCTGGCCCCGAACCGCTGGGCCCGGCGGGCCCGCTACTGCTCCGGCCGCAGGCGGTCAGCAGCAAAGCGAGAGCGGCAAGCAGGAGGCTGGCGGTCACCGCGCCGACTCCGCCACGGGCCCGCCCTGGCCTGCCCCGCCGCGCCGTCATCGCCGGTCCGCCCGTGACCGCACCGGCTGCCCGGTACCTGCGTCCGGCGCGGCCTGTGCGGCCGCCTTCTCTGCGCGAGATCTGATGCCCGCGAGCATGAGCCGCATCATCACGAAATCCCCAGCCTCCAACAGCAGCCCGTACATCCGGGAGGCGATCTGTGGCCCGATGTCGGCCCGCAGGCGGCACAGCAGCCGGGTCCCACCGTCGCTGGCCGCCGCCAGCGCGAAGATGACGACGCCCCCCCCTCGGCCTGCCCTATCGGCGCAGTCCTCCGGACACCCATGCGGATATGGCATCCCCGGCGGTACCTATCTGGCCAGGGCCAAAGGGCCTGGATGCGCCGGTGATGGCGGCTGACTCCGGGTTCTTCCACTGCTCCTGGACCGGCGGCGGGCCGCAGGGCTGAGGCTGCGTTGCGAACTGCGCATCCGCCACGGGTCACCGGTAGCTGCCGTGGTCGGGAACGGCGAACTGAGGACCGAACCGCCATCCACCCTGCCCGTCGATTGTCACGCCTCGGCGGACCCCGTCACCTTCCTGCCTCAGGACTGTCTAGCAGCCACGGCGGCCGGTGGGCGTGCTGCCTCTTCCGGCCTGGCAAGCTGGGCGGTGATGCCAGCGCCCTGACGCCCGGTCAAGGCGCCGGACTCATAGGCACTCTCCGCGTGCTCCGCCTCGTCGATCCCGTCCCATTCCGCCTCGGCACTCACCCGGAGCCCCACCGTCTTGTGGATGATCCAGGCGATCACGAAGGTCAGGATCGCCGAGTAGGCGATGGTTGCCAGCGCCGCGACCGCCTGCCGCCACAGCTGGTCCAGGCCTCCGCCATAGAACAGGCCGTTGGCGCCATGCGCGTTCACCCCGGTAGTCGCGAACAGGCCGGCCAGGAGCAGCCCGGTCAGGCCCCCGATTCCGTGCACTGCGACAACGTCCAGCGAATCGTCGTACCCCAGCCGGTACTTCAGCCCGATCGCCACCGCCGTGACCAGGCCGCTCCGGGTCCTGTTCGGCGCCACCGGGGAGCAGGGTCACTTCGAGTGCCTCCTGCTCCGACGCGACGATCTCCCCGTCGATGGATACCAGAGCCACCTTGACGGTGTAGGTGCCGACGTCGATGGCCAGGACGTGGTGTGCCACGCCTATAACCTCGAGGAGCAGGACCGCGATGTGGCCGGGGTCACCGTGATGGACGGCCGCCGGCGCGAAGCCCTGCCGCCGTTCCAGGTCAGCTATCGGGTCGCTGGTGTCAGTCACCTACTCCCCCTTGGTTGCCGTGCCAGCTTCCCGCGGGCCCGCCGAGCCCCCGCTGCCGTCCGCGTTCCCCGGGCCGCCCGGGTTCCCCGCGCCCGCACTTGTCCGGGCGGGAAGCCTGGTGGCCAGCGCCAGCCCCAGCAGGCCCATCACCGAGAGGACACCGAGTGAGAGGTACGGGTTCCCGATCAGGCCCTGGATGATCAGCACCAGGATCACCCCGCCGAGGTTCCCGGCGAGCAGCAGGAACCCGGCTGCCGCACCTGCCCGCTCGGGTCCGGCGTGGAGTTCCGACCAGTCCAGCACCACCGGCAGCCCGGCCAGCAGGAAGAAACCAGCGACGAACAGGGCGGCGCCGTCCGAAACCGGGTTGTGCACGCCGGCCATCAGGGCGAATGCCACCGCTGTCACCACTACCGCGATCTCCAGCATTCCCCGCCGCTGGTCACGCCGCGCGACGATGCCCGGCAGCAGGGCTCCACCGGCAATCCCGCCCACGGTCATGACCGCGATCAGGTAGCCGCTGGCGCCGCCATGCCCGAAGTGCGTGAGGATGGCGTCGAGCCAGGTCGCGACCGCGTTGAACACGCCCATGCCGATGAACAGCAGGCCGGCCAGTACCCACATGAAGCGGTCCCCGCGCAGCCAGCGCAGGGACACCGCGACCGACGGGTCGCCCGTGAAGGCAGCAGGCGTCCGGACCGCGGCCAGCACCCACACGGCGGCGAGTGCCGCCACCGCGGCCTGGACCCAGAGCAGGAGCGTCAGGCCCCCGGCGTGAAGCAGTGGCCCGCCTGAGAGCACGGCGGCGAGAATGCCAGCGAACAAGGCGACGCTGCCGATGGAGATCGCTGCCGTCCGCTCCCGGGTCGGGAAGTACCGCGCGGCGACCTTGGTGATCGAGTTGAGCACGAGCGGCTGGCCCGCCGCGATCATGACCTGGCCGGCCATGGCCCAGCCGTACGACGACGGGCCCGCCAGCCGCACCAGGCCGCCGGCGCCGGTCAGGGCCGCCCCCAGACCGAGCGCCTGCCCGAACCTGGCATCGAGCCAGCGGCCGGCGGGCAGCGCCAGGATGACGTACACGAGCGGGAAGATCCCGGCGAGATCACCCACCGCCCCCTCGGACACCCGCATGATCTGGTGGGTCTGTGTCGTGATCGGCGCGTACGCCAGCCACAGCAACTGGGTGCACGCCGTGAGCAGGGCAAAGCCGGCCAGGATCACCCACCGGTTCACCCGCACCGGGACAGCAGTGTGCGCGGCCATGCCCTGCTCCCTCCTGGCCACACCTGCCCCCGAGGCGGCCGTCGGCCCACCTGTTGTGACCAGTTTCCTACCCCAGGCGGCTGGCGGGAGGCACCGGACCACCCGCTGGGGTATTCAGGGCAGGATCGCCGGAGTCAGCCGGCCGTGCTCCCGGAGGCCGGACGGCCGACATTCGCGTCCAGCCAGGCGGTCAGCGGCCGGGTGGCCCGCAGGAAGTCTGCGATGCGGTCCTTGGTGGCCACGGTTTCCAGCCAGGGCTCCACCGGCCACTGCTTCCAGGCAACGATGCCCTTGTACCGCAGCAGCCCGATCCGCGGATGGTCTGCCGGATAACCACGCGGCGCCGCCTTCAGCACGTCGCGGCCCTGCACGGCAATGTCATGCCGTTCGACCGCCGTGATCGCGTCCACGAGTGCGCTGCCGCTGCGATCGCTGGCGACCGCTTCCCGGTAGCGGGCGAGCTGATCGGGCGCCATGACGTACATGCCCTCGCCAGCCGCGAGGCCATCGGCGGACAACTGCACGTATCCGCTGCCGACCATCGCCCCGATGTGCGTTTTGTAGGGGGTCTTGTCCTTGCTGAACCGCACATCGCGGTACGGGCGGAAGATCTTCGTCTGGCCGAACTCGGGTGCCAGTTCCTCGATCAGCTCAGACATCGGGCGCAGCACCTTGCCGTCGTAGATGTCCTTGTGCGCGGTCCAGTAGGTCTTTGAGTTGTCGGCCACCAGCCCGTCATAGAAGTCGAGGGCTTCCTCTGGCCATCCGCTGAATGACATCTGCTGCGGGCACCTCCGCCTGTGCCGCGGGCGCCCGGCCCGCGCGGCTGCGTTGGGTCACACGGTAGTCCTGGGGTCTGACCGTCCCAGTCCAGCCCCAGCACGTCCAGCTGGCCGGCGGCCGGCCGGGCGTCATGGCCAGCAGAACCCGCCCCTCCGCGGTGAGCGCCCGGAGATGCTCATCGCCGTCCGGCACGGCTACCCCATGCTTCTCACGGATGGCACGGAAGCGGGGCAGCTCGGCGGATCCCGGCGACGACGACATTACCCGGCTCGGCGAGGAACGCCTCGATCTTGCTGGTTGATGCCATCGGATAACGCTACCGGGCGTCTGCGTGCAGCCCGGCCTAACCCCGTAAGCAGCGTCTCAGCAGGAACCGCCGCCTCATCCGCCTGCGGATCATCCGACGCCGCCAGAAGACCATGAAGACTCCTCGGGTACCTGTTCCGGCCCGGAACGGAAACGGGACTGCCGTGAGCGTGGACCCGGTACCTGGGAGATCCTGGGAACGTGCTGCCCTGGCGCACTGGCACATCGCCATAACCTGGCGGGGGGCAGCAACCGGCCCTTGGCCAGCCCCGGGCGCTTCCCTAGCGTTATCGGATTTCTGGATCGCCTGCCCGCGGGCAGGGCCACAGTGCGGGCACCGGGTGCGCCTTCGGTGCCGGAAGGTGAGAGTGCATGGCCAGCGAGCAAGGCCGGGATGTGGCCCGCGGGCCAGCAGCGGAATCCGGCAGCCAGGTGCCGCCGCTGACGGTGGCGGTGCTCGGGCTCGGTGAGGCGGGGGGCGAGATCGCGCGGGACCTGGCCACAGCCGGGGTGAGGGTGCGGGGCTTCGACCCCGTCAAGCCTGCGCCCCCGGGTGTGGTGGCCGCCGCCGGGGACGCGGCCGCATGCCACGGTGCTGACCTGGTGCTCAGCCTCACCACCGCGGCCGAAGCCGAGGGTGCCCTGCGGGAGGCGCTTGCCGGGCTGGGCCCGTCGGTGGTGTACGCGGACGCCAACACCTCGGCGGCCGGCCTGAAGCACCGGCTGGCCGCGCTGGCTGAGAAGGCCGGTGTGCCCTTCGCGGACATCGCCATCATGGCGCCCGTCCCCGGCCGTGGGCTGCGCGTGCCGATGGTGTCTTCCGGTCCGGCCGCGCAGGCCGTCTCCCGGATACTCGGCGCATGCGGCGCCACCGTGGACGTGATGGACGGGCCCGCTGGCACCGCGGCCACCAGGAAACTCCTGCGCAGCGTGTTCTACAAGGGGATGGCCGCGGCGGTCATCGAGGCGCTGGCCGCGGCCCGGGCCGCCGGCTGCGAGGACTGGCTGCGTGAGCACATCGCCGCCGAACTCAGCGCCGCCGACCACTCCACGCTCGCCCGGATGGAGGAGGGGAGCCACCGCCACGCCCTGCGCCGCTCCCATGAGATGGCGGCGGCCAGCGAGCTTCTGGCCGAACTCGACGTGCCCAGCAGGGTGGCGCGGGCCAGCCAGTTGTGGCTCGAAGACCTGGCCGCGGGCCGGTGAGCCCAGGCGGGCAGCCCGAGTGCTTCGGCTGCCTGCGTGAGCGCGGCCAGGTGGCCGCCGACCGGGCCGAGGCCGGCCCCCATCGTGTTGACCGGCACGTGCGTGGCGCCGGCCTCGCGCCACCTTCCAGCGAGGTGAACGCGGCCAGGAAGCCGAAGAGCACCATCGGCTCGTGGAAGGTCGTGCGCACGTCATAGGGCCGGTCCCGGGGCGCGTGAACGCTGGGGCCGGCGCCGAGGACATGGCCGTAGGCGAGCACATGCGTGAACCCGAGCCCGGCCACCGTCTCAGCGTAGGCGCGCAACGCACCCGGGTCCGCGCCGATCTCGGTCTGGCGGAACACCACGCCGATGCGCATGACCTTTGTTATGCCGGCTGCCTCGCGCGGCAGCCCACTGTCACTGCTCCAGCGTCACCGCGGCCAGTTCGATCTGCGTGCCCGCCAGTGCCTTGCTGACCGGGCAGTTCTCCTTCGCCTCGGCGGCCGCGGCAGCGAACTCGGCCTCGGTGATGCCGGGGACGGTGGCGCGCACGGACAGCCGGATCCCGGTGATGCCCGCCGGCAGGGCGAACGATACGTCCGCGGAGGTGGTGATGGCTGTCGGCGGATGCCCGGCCTGGGTCAGCCCGAACGCCAGCGCCATCGAGAAGCAGCAGGAGTGGGCAGCGGCAATGAGTTCTTCCGGGCTGGTGCGCCCGTTGGGATCCTCTGCCCGTGATGGCCAGGTCAGCTCATAGCTGCCCAGCCCGGAGGACTCAAGGGCGACCGATCCTTTTCCGCTGTCGAGCGGGCCTTCCCAGCGGGTGGTCGCGGTGCGGACAGTAGCCACGACGTCGTCTCCCTTCACGGCCGTGATCGGATGCGGTGATGCAGTGATACTGAGCGTTGCGCACATCGCCTGCGGGTACAACCACCGGCGGCGCACCGCGGGCGGCCTGCGCCGGGGCGGCCGGCCCGGCCATGGCGGCTGAGCCCGCCAGGAGCGCCGTTCTAGGAGCCGCCGTAGCCGCGTGCGACCGTGCGGGCGAGAATACCCAGGGTGGCCCGCAGCGCCCCGGCTGAGTCGCCGGGTCGGCCGGGATCGTCCGCTGTACCTCCAGCCGGCCGCTGGCCATCTCCCCATCCTGCCGTCGCGCCGCCGGGATACAACCGCTGAACGATCCGCGGGGGCTGCCGGCAGTCCGCCGCCGCCCAGCCGTACCGGGCGGGTGCCGGGCCGGCCAGCTTCAGGCTGGTGTCTGCCGCCCGGTTATCGAGGTGGGGCGGATCCGGATCCAGAAGGGGCGGTCCACGGCGGTGACCCATGGATGCAGGCCAAGCCGGCTGAGCCGCTGGATTTCGGTGTCCTCGTACACCACTTCCGCGCGGCCATTGACCAGCACGCTCCACCCGGACCGGGTCTCCGGATCGTAGTCGTCAGCCTCGAACGCAACCAGGCCCTGCCCTTCGGCCGCCGACAGCTTGGACCCGGCGGCGGTGCGGAAGACCACGTCCTGCCCATCCACGACGTGGTTCACCGGCAGGACAACTAGCTCGCCATCGGAGTAGAAACCCATCCGTCCAACCGGGACCGAGGCCAGCAGCCGCAGGCACGCGTCCAGCGGCAACGTCTCAAGTCCTGCGTGGTCAATCGGCTGCCCTAGCATGTCAGGCTCCATGGGGCCGTGGCCCGGGCAATCCCGGGCGGACTCTCAGCGGTGAGGTCCTGTATCTCACGGTGCGTCATTGCCGTCGGTCCCCGCAGCAGGCCGAGGTCCCTGGTAACCGGGTCTTTCGGCTCTCCGCGTCACGCCAGCAACAACCGGCACAGGCAGATGAGGGTGATCCTGGTGGTATGCCGTGGGTCGGCGGTCACCGAGGCAGGGCGGGAGCAGGGGTCTGCCTGCCGGTGACAGTCCCGTCAGATGCGGATCGCCCCGCTGTCAGCCCCAGCGGCGGCCCGCCGGGCGAGGCATGCCGATCGGGTCATATCCACCTGCGACCATGGACCGATGTGCGCTACCCGGCTTGTCACGCTTGACGACGTCCCGGTCCTGGCAGAACTGCTCCGCGCCAACCGCGACTTCCTCGCTCCGTGGGACCCGATCCGGGGCGAGGATTACTTCACAGCTGAGGGCCAGCGCGTCGTCATCCAGGACGCGCTCGCGCAGTACCAGCAAGGAGCAGTCCTTCCGCACGTCATCCTCAACGAGTCCGGCCGGGTGGCCGGCCGGATCACGCTCAGCGGCATCGTGCGTGGCCCGTTCCAGTCGTGCCATCTGGGTTACTGGCTCAACGCCGCGGACAACGGGCGCGGCCTGGCCACCGCGGCCGTGCGCGACATCATCGATGTGGCCTTCGGGGAGCTGGAACTGCACCGGATCCAGGCAGGAACCCTGCCGCACAACATCAGGTCGCAGCGCGTACTGGAACGCAACGGGTTCGTCCGCTTCGGCCTGGCGCCGGCCTACCTCAACATTGCCGGCAGGTGGCAGGACCACGTCCTGTACCAGGTGGTGAAGGGTGACTGAACGTGGCGCCGCTGCGCTGCGTGTCATCTGCCGGGAATGACCGCCGGTTCGCCGTGATGGGGGTGGTGAGGACGTGCACCTGGCAGGCAGCGAACCAGCGCTGACCCTGGGCGTCGCCCTGCTGTGGATTCCCGGCCTGTTCTGCATGGGGGCTGCTGGCTGTGGGCTCGGTGATCATATAGTGACTGCCATGCCTGCCTCACCCGTGCCGATCACCTCGGTTGCCCAGGTGATTGGCGGCCGCTTGTCGGGCAGCGGGCCGCACCGGGGATCGAGCCGGTCCAGTTCGCGCTCGCAGGCATGAATGCCCACATCAACCATGACCTGCCGGTGGCGATGGTCCGGCGGCCCGCAGTTCTGGCGCGATTTCGGCCGGGCCACCGAGTGCGGCAGCGTTGATGCCGCCTGCGCTGCCACCTGGCCGGCCAGGTCCTTGTCCATGGCACACCTTGCCCCCGGCACTGCGGCCGGCTGACCGGCCGCCGGCGCCCTGGCCGCCGCGTCCCGGGCCAAGGTATCCCGCCGGCCCGCTGCGGGCCAGGCCCCTCACAACGCCAGGCCACCGTCGACCGGGATGGTGGCGCCGGTCATGCCGCTGGCCCCGTCGCCAGCCAGGAAGGCGAGGACCGCGGCCACTTCCCCGGGCCGCAGCAGCCGGCCATGTGGCTGCTGGCTGGCGAAGTCTGCCGCAGCAGGCAGGCTGTAGAGCCGGGCGCTCTCGTCCAGGATCGGCGTGGCCGTGGAGCCAGGGCTGACGGCGTTCGCGGTGACGCCGGTGCCGCCCAGCTCGGCCGCCAGGGCGCGGATGAACCCGGCGACACCTGCCTTGGCCGCGCAGTAGGCGGCCAGCATTGGCAGCCCCCGGGTGGCGGCCGCCGAGGCTACCGCGATGAACCGCCCGCGCCGGGGGACGGGCCGCCGCAGCAAGGCAGGCACCGCCACCCGGGCCAGGTTCAGCACACCGCTGAGATTGGTGTCGAGCACTGCCTGTTCCTGCTCCGCCGGGACCTGCCAGGCAGGGACGCCACCGGCGATGACGCCGGCCACGGCGATCGCCGCGTCGAGGCCACCCCAGCGCCGTTCCGCTTCGGCGGCGGCTGCTGCCAGCGCCCGCGGGTCCCGCACGTCGGCCTCGGCGGTCACGACCTCGCCTCCGGCCGCCTGGGCGGCCTTGGCCACCCGGGCGAGTTCTGCGCGGGTGCCCAGCGGATAGGGCAGTGCGGGATCGTCAGCGCAGCGATCCGTCGCCACGACACACCAGCCGCCTGCGGCCAGGGCGGCAACCGTCGCGGCGCCGATGCCCCG
>DPMS01000298.1 GCA_003541285.1 Actinomycetota bacterium | reverse complement strand
GCCATGCGCAGAGCATCCGCCCGTCCCTGACCACGCGCCGCTCCCGTGACCAGCGCCACCTTGCCTGCCACCCGGCCGCTCCTCAGCCTCGCTTCTTCCGGCCTGTCGCCCGCCCTGCTGCTTGACTGCGTAGTCAGTCTGGCATATCGCTGCCGGACGGGCTGTCCTCGGCGAAGGCCGAGCCGGCCGCGCGGTCAGGTCCCGGTCCTCGCTGTGCAGCCGCTGCTCACACGCGGCGACGGCCACGCCGTGAGGAACCCGTGGACCTAGCGCTGGTGGATGCGTGGCTGAGGTAGAAGGCGCCGACGCCGGCCGGGATGAGGTCGGCGGCTGGCGTCCCTGTTCTCGGATCCACGTGAAAGAAAATTCGCCGCGAAGGCATTCCTCGGCGTATTGGACAAGGTGATCCTCGCCCGGCCACCATCAGGCGGTGGTCGAGCATCGCGGCGACCATCTGCTCACCGGAGGCGAACGTCAGGTACACCGTCGCGTGGCCAATCCCGCCCGGGTGGGATCTGTGCCAGCGTCACGTCCATGCCGTGCCGGGCGAACATGTCGATGGCCGCCGCGGTAACCATCCCTGATTGCGCACCGAGTCCGAGCCGCGAGCCCGCGGATCCGAGGCGCTTGGCTGATCCTGCCCGGGCCCTATCCGGGGTACGAGGCACCGGATATGGGATAACGGCCGCATCCGGGCTCGTGCCCTGCGCGTCAGCTGAGCTTTCCGGCGCCGTGGGCAGCAGCGATATAGCCGAACGTCAGCCCCTGGCCGAGGGTAGCCCCGGGACCGGGGTAGTAACTGCCGAATGCGTTGCCCGCGCAGTTACCCGTGGCGTAGAGCCCCTCGAGNNGGTTTGAGCAGCGGGGCGAGGTTCGGGTTGGGGGTGACGGCAGGGTCCCCGTAGTAGCGGTCATACATGCTGTTGCCGCGGCCGAAGTCGTCGTCGTGGCCTTGGGCCGCCATGAGGTTGAACCGCTCGACAGCTGCGGCCAGGCCGGGCAGGCCCGCCTGTTCCCCGAGTGCCGCGACCGTCGCACCGCGGTGGGCCAGGCCGGCCTTATACCAGGCTTTCGGCAGCGGCATGCGCGGCATCACGCCGGCGCCGAAGACGTAACGGTTGCGGTAGGCCTGGTCGAAGATGATCCAGGCGGGCACGTGCGGGGGGAGCCCGTCATCCTGGCCGAGCATGATCTGCCCGGCCGTCATGTAGTTGACGGCCTCGTTCATGAAGCGCTTGCCTGTGCTGTCGACCATGATCGAGCCGGGCAGCGAGCGCTCGGCGAGGAGCGTGCCGGGGTAGCCGCCGGCCTCGATGGGCGGGATGGCCGGGAACCACCACGCCTGATCCATGAACGCCAGGGCCGCGCCGTGCCGCTCTGCGATGCGGATGACCTCACCGGCGTTGGCCGGGTTGCCCAGGCTCCACTCCCCGTTCAGCACAGCGGACTGGTACTCCTGGCGCATCGGGGTATTACGGTCGAACCCGCCGGCCGACAAGATGACCCCGCGCTCCGCCCGCACCGTCACCGGGCGGCCGCCATGGTCGACCACGACACCGGTGACCCGCCCCCCGTCCAGCACCAGGTCCGTCAGTGGCGCCTCGGTCCACACCGTGACCCCCTGCCGCCGCGCGGCCAGGATCAGGCCCGCCACCAGCGCCTGCCCACCGGCTGCGTACTCGCGGCGCAGCGCCATGCCGCCGGCGCCCTGGCCCAGCCGCTTGGCCACCGTCGCGGCACCCAGCGGCTTGCGCGCCGCCAGGTTCATCCACCTGTAGTCGCGGCCGGTGACCGGCATGGGGATTGGCGACGCGAGGCCGGGCGGGCGCAGCCGGGCCCGGTCATTACCGAGCAGGCGGAGGTTGAACGGTTTCGGCTCTACCGCACGGCCGAACGCCGATCCTCCCTCGACCTCGGGGAAGTAGTCGGGGTACTCGCGCATGTGCTGCCAGGTGTTGGGGGCGTTGCGGCGCAGCACCTCGACCGCCGCTGGGCCGTGGTCGAGGAAGCTCTCCCGGCGTTCCCGCGGTGCGCGATCGCCGACCAGCGCGTCGAGATAGGCGCTGGCCCGCTCCCGGCTGTCGGCGACGCCCAGGTCGGCGAGTACGGAGTTCCCCGGGATCCAAAAGCCGCCACCAGACATCGCGGTGGAGCCGCCGAGGTACTGCGACTTCTCCACTACCAGCACCCGCAGACCCAGTTCGCTGGCCGTGACAGCGGCCAGCAGGCCGGTCCCGGAACCGACGACCACGACGTCGAAGGCCTCTGGAGAACCTGTTCCACGCATCGTACGGGCTCCTTACCGGATGGCCTGCCGGAGACCGGTGCCCGGAAGACCGGACCTTATTTCTTAATGGGCGGGGGTCAGGCGGTCAGGGTCAGGCGGCCGGATCGCAGGGCCGCGACGACGCCGCCGTCGGCTAGGAGGTCGGTGCCGGTGATGAAGGACGACTCGGGGCCGAGCAGGAAGGCGGCAGCGGCGGCGATGTCGTCGGGCGTGCCGAGCCGCCCGGCCGCGGACGCGTCGATCATCGCCCGCATCATCTGGCCGCTCGCTGACTCTAGTTCCTGCTGGCCCATGGGGGTGGAGATGACGCCGGGGCTGATGGAGTTGACCCGGGCGCCACGCTCCCCCCAGGTCACGCTGGCGGCCTGGACCCGAAGCTGGTTGGCGCGCTTGGCCAGCCCATAGGCCAGGCCAGGATCGGTAACGGCCTCAGGGCTGGCGAAAGGCAGGTGCAGCAGTTCGCTAGCGGGGGTTGTGGCCAGTGCCGCCTCCTGCTCGGGCGCGAGAGGCGCCGCCATGTGGCCAGCCATGCTGGAGATGACCACGCCCGCTCCTCCCGCGGCGACCACCTGGCCGAACTCTTCCAGGACCAGCGCGGCGCCGGCCAGGTCCACGCTCAAAATCGCCGCAGCCGACGCCTGCACCGGGGACAGCCCCGCTGTATGCACGACCTGCGTGACGCTACCCAGGGCTGCCGCCGTCTTGGCCAGGGCGGCCACCGACTGGGGTGAGGAAACATCGACATGCTGGGCGGTGACCCTGTGGCCTTCGCCCTTCAGCGCGGCGGCAGCCGCCTCCAGGATGGTCTCGTCGAAGTCGCAGAGCAGCACTGTCTTGCCGGCTCCCTGGCGGCGCGCGATCGCCCGCCCCATCCCGCCAGCACCGACGACTACCAGCGCATCCCCGTCCATGCGCGGCTCCCTCCGGGTGAGTTTTTTCGAGACTTCATGCCGGTGAGGTTGACTGCGATCGTGCGATCCCAGTTTTCGATCGTGCACTTGACAGTAGGGGCCTGCAGTCCCTCGATCCCGGCGTTGTTTTAACGCGTAGTCGAGCCGCCCGAACCGATGGACCGTTCCGCGCACCAGCTCGGCGACGCTGCTCGCGTCCGACCCGTCCGTTGGAACGAAGAGCGCATCGACGCCCATCTCGGCGATCTCGGCGACCGTTTTCGTGCCACGCTCGACGTCGATGTCGGCAACAGCGACGCCGACACCCTCACGGGCGAACGCGAACGCCCGGCCGATGCCGGCGCTGGCGCCGGTAACGATCGCGACCTTTCCTTGCATTGTGCCCATCCAGTCCTCCCATCAGACGATTCCACAGTGCTGTGCCGAAGGCCTGCCGGCTCGACCTGAACCTCAGCCAAGAACGGTGCTGCCACCCTGGCGGGCGATGAGTTCCACCGGCGCGTCAGCGTGTTCGCGGGTTCTTCGGGTAGCGGGTGAGTTCTATGGGACCGTCTGGGCTGATCCATACGGTGTCTTCGGCGCGAACCCCGTAGCTCTGGCGGTAGATGCCACAGTTGCCGATGGCGAGCACCATGCCGGCCTGGACTTCTTCGATCTGTTCTTCGCCGTGGATGACGGCGTGACCGCCGGGGATTGGCGCCTCTTCGTGTTCCATGCCGACGCCGTGGAACGTCGGCCGCAGGAACCGGTCGGCATACCCCCGGGTTTCGAGCACATGCACCATTGCGGCGTCGATGCCCAGCAGCGGAGCGCCCGGCGCGGCCGCGGCGATACCCGCTTCCTGGGCCTCGAGATACACCTTGAGATCTGCGCTGGCTTCGCTGGCCGCGTTCTCGGGGAGGATCGTTCGGCAAAGATCCACGGTGTAGCCGTCGACGACTGGCGCGACGTGTACCTGTACGACCTCGCCTGCCGCGATCGTCTTGGATGTTGCGGGGCCGTGCGCCATCGCCGAGCGCCACCCGGATGCGACGTATGTTGGTGCCGCCCACCCTTCAGCGCCTGCCTTGCGCATCGCATACTCCGCCTCGGCGGCCACGAGCGTTTCGGCCGTCCCGGCCCGGACCGACTTGACGGCCGCGTCCATCCCGGCGTCGGCAACCTGGGCGGCGTGCCGGAGCAATTCGATCTCTTGTGCGTCTTTGCGCATGCGAAGCGACGATAGGACCGGCGTCGCTGACACGACGGTCGCGCGGGGCAAAATGTGCGCGCTGAACACCTCGTGCAGTTCGGCGTCGAAGAAGTTTTTCTCGAGCCCGACCGCGGCTTCGTCGAGGCGCAGTTCGGTGAGGACTTCGCGGAAGCCGTGGAACATCTCGTCTTCGCTGCGAAAACTCCGAATATCTGTTGCGTGCGAGGCTGCCCGGACACTCGCCAGATCGCATTCCGGCACCGCCACGATGAACCGGCCCGCCGCGGTCAACAGCCCAAGCGCGCACGGTCTGCTATCACCGGTAAGGTATGCCAAGTTGGCCGGCTTCATCACAAACATCGCGTCGATGCCGCGAGCGCGCATCAAAGCGGCAGCCGCTACCCACCGTGCCTCAAAACAACCGACACGCCGCCTCCATCGCCGCGCTCCCGGCGCCCCATCATGGGTCACGTGGATCGTGACCGTGATCCTCGATCCATCCGCCAATCTGGCAGCTGCTACACCCGGTCCTACACCCACCGCGCGCCCCACACCAGGGACCTACGGCCCATCCGATGTGCCCGTCACCGCCTGGGCCGGGCCAGCCAGTAGAGCACCGTACGTCCGCCTCCCTCGACCTTGGCAGTCGTCTCGAGCCCCTGCCATCCGGCGCTCTCGCGCCGTGACCGACTCGCGGGCCGACGGCTTCATGGCCTGCTGTGCGCGTGATCGATGAGCCAGCGCCTGACACCGCACCTCGGACACGTCGGGGCGACAGGGCGCGCTGGCCTTGCCGCCGCGTCTGACATCGCCGGGGCGACCGCTGTGCTCACCGGCCAGCAGACTGCGAAGGCCCTGGCGCCATCGTCCACGCTGGGCCCCGTGGGCCGACCGCAGCCGCATGGTGGTCGTGTCGTGGCCCAAATGCGACAGCCACGCCCGTCCTGATCACTGCAGCGCGCTACCGGAGGGGGCGTGCCTTTGGCGAGGAGTAGCCGGGTGAACCCTTCAGCCGTGCCGGTCGTGCGCTCAGACTGCCGCCTGGCCGAGTTCGCTGGACACGATTGCTGGACGCACCGTTGAGCGGCACCCCCAGAGCGAGCGGCGGTGAGCCCCGGAACGCAGGCGTGCCCGCGCCATTGGCCTGTCGCGCGGGTGAGCAGTGCATGAACTGACAAGGTGAGCGCATGATGGTCGCCAAGCAGGCCTGGCGCGGGAAGGTGCCGGAGGTGAGTGTGGGCGGCCATTTCGAGGGGTAGCCGCCGTCTATGAATC
>DPMS01000136.1 GCA_003541285.1 Actinomycetota bacterium | reverse complement strand
GGGACCGGCACGATCGGGGGCCGGCCGGCGCTGGCGGATCAGCGCCGACCCGGCCATCGCCGCCCAGCTCAGCGTGGAGCAGCTCGGCCGCCTGCTGGTGCACCTGACCGGCCACCTGATCCGCGATCACGCCGCGCGGGCCGAGCGCCTCGCCGTCCGGGACCCGGCCGCGCGCGCCCGGTGGAACCGGTGCACCGACGCGGAGATCAACGATGACCTGCTGGTCGGCGACTGCGTTCCCGACACCGCTCCCGACCAGCCCGGCAACCTCGGCTGCGACCCAGGGAAGCTCGCCGAGCACTACTACTCCCACGCCGCCGACGGGCCGCGGCGCTGGGACTGCGGCTCGGGGGCAGACGGCTGCCAGCGGCCGGGCGACCGGGACGGCGGCATCAGCGCCCAGCAGGCCGAGCTGGTGCGGCTCGGCGTCGCCGCCGAGATCCAGCGCCAGCATGCCCGCGAGCCCGGCAGCGTCCCCGGCGGCTGGCTGCGCTGGGCGGAGTCGGTCCTGCCGTCGCGCACCGACTGGCGGCGGATCCTCGCCACCGAGGTCCGCAGCGCCGTCGCCGCAGTAAGCGGGATGGTCGACTACAGCTACCGGCGCCCTGCCCGCCGCGCACACCTCAACTGTGACGTCGTGCTGCCGGCGCTCTACCGTCCGGTCCCGCACGTCGCGATCGTCTGCGACACGTCCGGGTCGATGCACGAACGGCTGCTCGCCCGCGCCCTGGCCGAGATCGAGGCCGTGCTCGCCCGGGTCGGCCTGCGCCAGGCGCAGGTCACGGTGCTCGCCGTGGACACGCAGGTGCACGCCGCGCGGCGGGTCAGCCGCGCCGCCCAGGTCCGGCTGGCCGGAGGCGGCGGCACCGACATAGGCGCGGGCATCGACGCCGCGGCCGCACTCCGCCCCCGGCCGTCGATCGTGCTCGTGCTCACCGACGGGTTCACGCCCTGGCCGGAGCGACCGCCCGGGGGCATCCGGGTGGTGGTCGGCCTGCTCAGCGAGGGAATCATGCCGCCCGGCTGGACCCCGCCGCGCTGGGCGCGCACGGTGGTCATCGACGATCCCGGACCGTCCTAACCGCCTAACCTAACCACCAGGAGCCGGGCCCCGGTTCACTGCGGGGCCAAGTCTGCAGGCTTGGGCAGTCCGCGAGCAGGTGGCGGAAGTAGGAGGCTGGCTCGGTCAGGAACCGGCGCCAGGCGCTGACCAGGTGGAGGTCCTCCTACCGGGCGGTGCGGATGCCCCCAGTCCCCCAGTTCCAGGATGCCCGCGCCGGGGACGGCGGCGACGATGGGGAATGGGTGGCCACCGCCGCTGCGCTGGCAGGCCGTAGCAGGCGGGCGTGGTACGTCCCACGGGCCGCGGCGGGCCTGCTGTTCATCGCCGGAGGCGCACTGCTGCACGTCATCAACCTCGCCACCGGCGCCGACTACGCCGACTTTGCCGACCCGGCGCACTTCGCGTGGGTGACCAACGCGTGGAACGCCGTCGTCGTGCCGAACCACCTTCTGTTCATCGGCCTGCTGGCACAGCTCGAGGCCACTCAAGAGTGCTGGCAATCAGCGGCGGGCGCAGGACCCAACTCGGCTACCTGGCCGCGATCGCGTTCTATCTCGCCTTGTGGCTGTTCGGGTGGATCGAAACCGTCTGGGTTCTCCTCATGGTCCCGGCGATGCTGCTTCTGCTGCGCGCCGAGCGGCGTGCCGCACCGGCCGCCCACGGCGGGTCGCCCTCAGCCACTCTTCGGCATGCATGAGGGGCGCAGCGCGGCTGGGCGTGCAGATCACCCATTACGGCACTGGCGCAGCACGCCTCTGTGAGCAGCGCCCAAGCGCAGGTAAGGCGGCTCGGCGCTCGTTATCCCTGACCTTCGCTATCACCTACAGTAGCGGGATGCCCGGACGCGTGTGACTCGGTGCGGCCTGGCTGGTCTGGGGCTGCCTGCCGGGCGAGGCGCCCGTCCCCCTGTGAGTGAGCGGGCGGCCGCCACTGGCTGGATCGCCTCTCACCAGACGCGCCCCATGCGGCTAGAAGCGGATGACCCAGATGGACTCTTCAGCTTGCGAGGAGCTGGCTCACAGCTTGATGCGAAAGGCCCAGCAGAGCGCTGATATCGCGCTGAGCAAGGCCTTGCGCCTTCAGGTGCTCAGCTGTCCGCCGTGTCTGCATGGTGGCCTCGGCCCGAATCCTTTCCGCTTGCTCGCGGGCCTGGCGCGTCTGGGTCACCTCTTCGGCTAGAGCGGCATCCAGCACCGGCACGACCTCGATATGCCCTACCTCGTCCTTGCCGATGCCAAAGTGCAGTGCCAGCAGGTCACGCACCATGTCTTCTGCCTGATCCAGGCGCCGGGCCTGGGTGTAGGCCGGATGGGACAGACCATCGCCGGTGACTTCGAGCGCCCACCAGCCCTGGCTGCGATGCGCTGCGACCTTGAAGTTCCTGGTCGTCATGGGCGCTCCTCCTTCCTGGCCTCTGCGCATAGTTGCTCGAACGTTCGCAAGATCCCACGTGCGGTGTACTCGACGATCTCTGTGTGGCGGGGTACCTCAACTGAGTGGGCTCCGACGAAGAACTTGTCATGTCTGCCGCCGTGCACGGGATGATCCTTGTCGAACTCGATGCCGTAGCTCCTGGCGAGCCTCGCCATCTGGTTGAGCAGTTCGCGACGCTTCACAGGATAAGGCTAGCCGCTTGCCCGAGCAAGTCAAGCTACTTGCCTAAACATCGGCCGCTGCATCGCTGGGTTCGACTCATCCGGCAGCGGCCGGGCACCCGCCACTTGGACCCTGATTCCCCCCCCGGAGGATACTTCCGCAGGCCAGACCACAGACGCTCTGTCATCGGCAGAGTCGGACAGTGGCTCTTGCAGAGGCCGGTTGAAGCGGGCACGCCGCCGGGCGTATGTTCGAAATGATCGAACGTTAGCGGCGCTAAGGAGTTTGCTGGGAGCCAAGCTGGGAGCCAACGGCGCCAGGCACCCGGCGACGCCAGGCCACACCCGGCAACAGTCGCCGCAGGCAGAGGGCACATGAGGTGATGCCCAGCAACACCCAGCGACCGGGGGAGCCGTATGGCATGGAAGAGCGACTCTTCGGCCGCTGCAACCGCGATCCAGCCCATGGCTGTCAGTCGCACGGCTTCTGTTGGCTACGCAGTGTGAGGATCTTAGCGATGGTGTTCGGCTGGCATAGAGACTGCCGACTCTGCGCTGATTCGGCATCGGGTCGGTCCCCAGTCTCCAAGCATCCAGATTGCCCAGATCTGTACGCAGCCAGGGCCCAGCGCCACGCAACCGCTGGCGTCCAGAACGAAGATGGTTGATCCGGGCGAGCGGGAGGGGTCAGGTGAGGGTGGGCTGGGCCTGGGCAAGGGGAACAAGCGGTCTTGAGGACACCGGGACAGTGGTGCCATGCGGCTCCCTGTAGCGGGCGACTGCCGCCGGTAAGAAGATCGTCAGCCTTGCTTTTCGTGCCGCGGCCCGGGCGCGCGCTGGGCCACGCCAGGGTCGGTGCGCAGCAATGTGTCCAGGTAACTGTCCAGCTCGTCGTGACTGATCTCACCGCGGGCGTACCGTTCCCGCACCACGGACAATGGATCCTCGAGGGTCCCGCCCTCCTGGCTGCCGGGCCGCAGTGGCTGCCTGCCGCGGCGCCCGCCGCGCGTGGCCCTGGGGCCGAGGCCAAGGACGCCGCCCAGCATCCAGGCCGCGAACACCATGCCGACCACCATGACCAGCGGCATCAGCATCATCAGCGGCCACCACGGGCCTGG
>DPMS01000196.1 GCA_003541285.1 Actinomycetota bacterium | reverse complement strand
GCCTGCTCCATCAGCGGATCGAGGCCGGCGGTGGGCTCGTCCAGGATGAGCACGTCCGCGCGGCTGGCCAGCGCCGCGATCAGGTTGATCTTCTGCCTGTTGCCCTTGGAATAGGTGCGGACCTTCCTGGACGGGTCGAAGTCGAATCGCTCGACCAGCTCGCCGGTGTAGCCGACATCCGTCTGGCCGTGTACCCGAGCCAGCAGGTGCAGCGTCTCGGCACCGGTCAGGGACGGCCACAAGGTAGCCTCGCCCGGGACGTAGGCGACCCTGGCGTGCACCGCTACCTTCTGCGCCTGGACGTCCTTTCCGAAGATCAGCGCCCGTCCGGCGGTCGGCTTTATCAGGCCGAGCAGGAGCCGGATCGTCGTCGTCTTTCCCGCGCCGTTCGGCCCGAGGTAACCGAGCACCTCGCCGGCGCTCATCCGGCTCTGCAGGTACGTTCCGACATTCGCCATCCGGCGCAGTTGCTGCTCCCGGTAGTCGATGACGCGCCGCCATGTGTGCAGGCCCGGCAGCCGCGATTCGGCGGCCACCCTGCCGCCGAGCTCCCTGCTGGCCTCGGTGAGCACCACGTCATACCCGCGCTGCCCCAGCGCACGGGCGGCTTCCAGCCCGGCCGGCCCCGCGCCGACGATCAGGATCCGGGCGGCCGATTCCCGGGGCCTGATCCGCTCCGGGTGCCAGCCACGGCGGAACTCCTCGCCCATGGCCGGATTCTGCGTGCACCTGATGGGCGACATCGTGAAGTCGCCGGACACGCAGATGTTGCAGCCGATGCATTCGCGGATGTCCTGGGCCCGGCCCTGCTCGATCTTGCGGGGCAGGAACGGGTCGGCGATCGACGGCCGGGCGGCACCGATCAGGTCGAGGATCCCTTCCCTGATCTGGCGCGCCATGGTGTCGGGTGAGGTGAAGCGGCCCACGCCGACAACGGGCTTGGTGGTGAGCTTCTTCAGCCCGCGCACGTACCGCTCCTGCCCCGCCTCGGGGCCGAAGCGCGAAGTCACCGAGTCGTCCTCCCAGCTGCCCAGGACGAAGTCCCACAGGTCCGGGAGCTCAGCAAGCTCACCGACGATCTCCTCGATCTCGGCGCGGGTGATCCCATCATCCCCCAGCAGTTCGTTCACGGTGATGCGGCAGGCGACCGCGGCCCTTCCCGCCGCGGCCTCGCGCGCATCGGCCAGGATCTCGCTCAGCAGCCGTGCCCGGTTGCGCACGCTGCCGCCGTACTCGTCGGTGCGGCTGTTGTAGCGGGAGGAAAGGAAGTAGTGGAGGCCGCTGAGGGCATGTCCCGCGTACACGTACACCAGGTCATAGCCGACGGCCAGCGAGCGCAGCACAGCCTCACGGTGCCAGCCCCGCAGGCTGGCGATGTCGGACTTTGTCATCGCCCGGGCCTGGACCGGGTCATGGCCCCAGGTGGCGACCGGAAGGTTGACCGGGCCGATCGGCGGCTCTCTGGTGGTCAGGTTGGGGCTGTTCATGCCGTTGTGCGCCAGTTCGATCCCGGCAAGTGCGCCGCCGTCGTGAATCCTGGCCGCGATGTGCTCGAGGGCGGGAAGGTCGCTGTCGTCCCAGATGCGCAGCTCGATGAACGGAGTGATGTCCGAAGTCGGGTGGATCTCCACCTGCTCGGTGCACACGACAGCCCAGCCGCCCTCCGCCTTGACCTGACGCAGGGAGGCTTCCGCGCTGGGGTCCCGGTAGCCCATGCCCGTGCAGTGGGGCACCTGGAAGAACCTGTTCCGGGCGGTGACAGGCCCGATCCGCACCGGCTCGAAGAGGACATCATGCCTGGGGTCCCGCACGCCATGCCCCTCGGTCAAGGCCCTCGGACGGGCAGGTTACCTGGTCACGAGCACCGGGCAGTGCGCGTGGTGGATGACTTTGTGCGCCACGCTGCCGATCAGCAACGCAGCGAAATCCGACATCCCGCGGGTGCCCATCACGATCAGGCCCGCGTCGAAGTCTTTCGCCGACGAGATGATCTCAGGCGCAACGTCCCTGGTCAGGACCGCGTGTGCCGCGCCATGGACAGTCACCCCGGCACTGCGAAGCTCGTCGGCAACCGTGTTCACCAGGTCAGCCGCCTCGCTGCGCTCCTCCAGCGGGATGGGCCCGGCACGCCCGGCCACCCCCAGTTCCTGCAGGTGCAAGACCAGGACCTCCGTCTTGCCCGTGGCTGCGAGTTCGGCCGTGGCCGCCACGGCCCGGTGCGAGTGCTCGGAGCCGTCGACGGCAAGCAGGATTCTGTCAAACACGCCGCTGCACCTCCCTGGGGTCGGTCTTCCCACCATGCACCGCCGTAGATCCGACTTGACGCTAGCAGGAGGCCCGCTCAAGCGAAACAGGCTCTCACGGAGCGAAATCGGAGTCGCCCCCAAATTTCGTTAGGCGAAAGGCTCTTGCGCTCTATGAAGGCACCAACCTACGATCTTCTGCACCTGCTGCTGAGGGAGACCCGACATGAGCGAAGGCAGGAAGTCAGCCGGCGCGGCCACACTCGAGCAGTACACGATCGCCGAGATCCCGGCCAGCGAGCGGCACGGCAGGCCCCGGGATCTGTTCACCATCTGGTTCAGCTCCAACATCATGCCGCTGACGTTCGTCACCGGGGCACTCGCGCCGGTGGTGTTCAAGCTGCCCTTCGGCTACAGCGTGCTGGCGATCCTGCTCGGCAATCTCGTCGGTGCCCTGTTCATGGCCCTGCACTCGGCGCAGGGACCGCGGCTCGGCGTGCCGCAGATGATCCAGAGCCGGGGCCAGTTCGGGATGGCCGGGGCGGTCCTCGTGATCGCCATCGCGGTGTTCATGTACGTCGGCTTCTTCGCCTCGAACCTGATCCTCGGCGGACAGTCGATCAATGTGCTGGTGCACGGGGTGAGCACTGACTGGGGGATCGTGATCTGCGCCGTCGGGAGCCTGCTCATCACCGTGTTCGGCTACGACATGATCCACGCGGTGAACCGGTGGGCGACACTGCTCTTCGGCGGCGCGATGCTGCTGGCGGTGATCATCATCGTGGCCCGCGGCCTGCCGGCAGACTTCTTCACCGCCGGGGCCTTCACCTGGAGCGGATTCCTGGGCACCGTGGCCACCACCGGCATCCTGTGGCAGATCGCCTACGCGCCCTACGTGTCCGACTACTCGCGCTACATGCCCGCGGACGAGAGTGTCCGCTCGACGTTCTGGTTCTCCTACTGGGGAGTTGTCCTCGGCACCGTGATACCCATGATCGTCGGCGTGGTGGTGGGGCTGGCATCAGCCAACCCGGACCAGATCTCCGCGATCGCCCACCTGACCGTGGGCGTGGGCTGGCTGATCATGCTGGTTTTCGCCCTCGGGATCATCGACACGAACTCGATCAACCTCTACGGCGGGATGCTCTGCTCGATCACCGTCGGCCAGACCTTCCGGTATCGCTGGCTACCCAGGGCCAGGACGCGCGTTGTGGTGTCGGTCGCGATCGTGGCGGTCTCGCTGATCGGCGCGCTCGCCTACCAGAGCACCTTCCTGACGAGCTATGTGAACTTCATCCTCTTCCTGCTGTACGTGCTGATTCCCTGGACCGCGATCAACCTGGTGGACTTCTACCTCATCCGGCATGGCAACTACGACGTCGCGTCATTCTTCGACCCGTCCGGAGGCATCTACGGCCGGGTGAACTGGTCCACGCTGATCATCTACCTGGTAGGCGTCGCGGTTCAGATCCCGTTCGTGAACACCACGCTGTATGAGGGGCCCGTCGCCAAGAGCCTCAACGGGGCTGATATCTCCTGGATCGTGGGCCTTGCCGTCACCATCCCGCTCTATTACTTCGTCGCCCGGGCCCGCGTCAGCCGCGAAGTGCCCGCCACCGTGGCCGCGGGTGGCGCCAGTGCGTGAGGATGCCGTGGTCGGCATCGCGCAGTGGCTGCCCCGGCCAGGGCAGGCACGCGAGAACCTCGCCACCGCGGTCCGCCTTAGCGGGGACCTGGCCCGCCGTGGCGCGGACCTCATCGTCCTGCCGGAGTTGTGGCCGTGTGGCTTCGACTGGGGCTCTCTGCACCACGACGCGGCCGGTGCGGCGGAAACCCTGGACGGGCCCCGGTGCGCAGCGCTCGCCGCATGTGCCCGCGACCTTGGCGTCTGGCTCGCGGCCGGCTCGGTACCCGAAAGCCATGGCAGCGCCTTGTTCAACACGGCGCTCCTTTTCGACCGCCGTGGGCGCCTGCGGGCATGGCACCGCAAAGCGCATCTGTACAGCCCGCTCGGTGAGGCGGACATATTCACGCCCGGCGACCAGTTGACGGTGTGCCCGACCGATGAGTTCGGCATGGTCGGGCTGAGCGTCTGCTTCGACGGGGACTTCCCGGAGGTCGCCCGGGCCATGCGTGACGCCGGTGCCAGGCTGGTCATTCAGCCGTGCGCCTACGAGACCGCCGCCCGGGGGTGGTGGCGAACGCTTTACCCGGCGCATGCTCTCAGCAACGGTCAGTGGTGGGTGCTGGCCAACCAGTGCGGCACCAATCCTTCGGGCACCCTTCTCGGGGAGAGCCAGGTCATTTCTCCCTCGGGCGATGTGCTCGCCAGGGCGCGGGGCGCAGCTGACGGTGAGACACCGCCCGCTGAGCTGATGACGGTCCCGGTACCGCTGGCCCGGGAGCTTGCCCGGGCCGAGCAGGACAACGGGGTGCTGCGGAGCTTGCGGCGCCCGGACCTGAAGGTTCAGCTCGAGGATGAACTCCGCCCAGATGCGTATGGCCTGGCGGCAGAGGCAGCGTCATCAGCACGTCATGAGCGCTAGCCCTGGCCCGTATCGATGAACTCAGCGGCTGGGCCTTCTTCGGCGGTGGCACGGGCGGGGATGCGCTGGGCCGCTACTGAAGCACACCGGCTCCACTACCCCGCGGTCGAGGTCTGGGCGGGGCACCTCAGCGCAGCGCGGAAGTCCCCGAGGCCCGCCTTGGCTACTGGTGCTTCGACACCATGACCCCCATCGTCGAGGGCACCTACCCGGCGGCACGGCCGGCTGTTGATTATGGCAATCGATGGAACGACAGAGAGGTGAGCGCTGTGCCAGTGATCGAAGTCAAGGCAGTTGAGCGTAGGTTTGACGATCCGGCGATGAACGAGCGGCTGATCGCCGCCCTCACCGACGCCGCGTGCCAGGTATTCGGGGAGGAAGCGCGGTCACAAGTCTGGGTGGTGCTGCAGGGAGTCCCGGCCACCCGCTGGGGAATCGGCGGCAAAGCCCTGTCATGACAGCGCGCAGACGGTTGCTCTCCACCAGCCTGACCGCTGGTGAGTCCCAGGATCTCCGAGTGGTGGGCGGCCACGGGGCGTGGTTCCGGCTCGCCGACGGCCGGGAGGTGATCGACGCGAGCAACACCGCCGCTCCGCTGGGCCACTGTCACCCCGAAGTCATGGAGGCGATCCGCCGCGCGGCCACCGCCCCGGTCCTCAACGAGGGATGGCAGTGGGCCGAGCGCGACGAGGCCGCCGAGGATCTGGTCGGCATCGCCTTCGCCGGCGAAGACTGGGTCGGGGCCGTGCGGTTCTTCATCAGCGCGAGTGAGGCCAATGACGCCGCCCTGGCCTTGTGCCAGGCCCTCACCGGCCGTGCTCCGCTGGCCACCAGGGAGCGTGCCTATCACGGCGGTGCTGGCCTGGCCCGCGAGCTCACCGTACAGCCCCAGTGGCACGGCGGCCTTTCTTCGGCCAAAGGTGTTGCCGCGCCGCCGCGGCTCGCCACGGTGCATGAGCTTCCCGCACCCCGGGGAGCCAGGGTTACCGGACAGGCAGATCCGACGGCGGGACAAAGGTGGACGGCCGGCGCGAGGGCCCAGCTGGCGGACAGCGCCGCGGTCCTGCTCGATTACAGCCAGGGCGGCATCTACCACTCCGCCCAGTACCAGGATCAGGTGGCCGCACTCGCCCGGGAAACCGGCGCCTACTGGATTGCGGACGAGACGGTGACCGGCTTCGGCCGGGTCGGTGGCTGGTTCCAGTTCCAGCACAGCCAGTCCCGGCCGGACTTCGTCACCCTGGGCAAATGCATGAGCGCAGGCGGGGCGCCCGCCGGCGCCGTCGTCCTCTCTGAGGCAGTACTCGATCGTCTCAGCGGCACTAGCTGGCAGAGTTACTCGACCTACCGCGCCCATCCCATCGCCATGGCAACAGTCCGGGCTCACCTTCACGTTTCCAGCCGCGACCGGATCTACGAGCGCGCCCTGGGCCTGGACGGGTACATGTTCCGAAAGCTTTCCGAGGTGGCCACGCAGCACCCAAGCGTCGCCCGCGTGGACGGGCGTGGCTTGCACTGGACCGTGGAACTGCACGGACCCGACTGGCGCGGCTGGCGCGGGGAAGAGGCCGAACCGCTCGCCAGCCGGGTGGTGGCCAGGGCGCTGGAAGCAGGAGCCCTGATCGCCACCAGCGGCGAGCAGACGTCGTTGTTCCTTGCGCCGCCGCTGGTGATCTCAGAGACAGAGCTCGATCAGGTCTTCGATGCGTTGCATCACGGCCTTACAGCCGCTGACCAGGAATACGGCGCCGGGGTCCACTAGCGTGATGTCGCGTCTGCCAGGGTGATGGGTGGGCAGGGTGATGAGTGGGCACAGTAAAGGGCCAAGGCGGCGATCGGGAACCGCCGCGAAACCGGAGGGCTGGTCAGTTGGGGGCGTTCATGGCCGCGAGGAGCCGGTCGGCCTCGCCCAGGCCTTCGGGTAGGCAGTCGCGCAGCACGCCGATGCCCAGGGGGACAATGCCGTCGGGCAGGCCCCTGGCTGCCAGGATCGATGTCAGCCAGGGGGCGAAGTCGGTGACGATGCTGTCGTCGCCGGTCAGAAGCGAGGCTTCGACGAACCGGAGGATGCAGTCGAGATCTTCCCGGGTCCTTGCCCGCTGCCAGCCGGTGTAGTGCGCCAGCGGCGGGAAGCGGCTCGCCAAGGTGCTCATCGCCCGCTCGACGAGCGGGGGGCGTTCGGCACCAGCGGCGAGGGCGGGAGCATCGTCCACAATGGGCGCAGCAAGGGGTGGCCGGTTGCTGGCCCATCCCGTGAGGGTTGTGATGGCGCCGTCCGGGGTTGATGCCCAGGCGTCGGCACCGATGGCGGCGGCTCGGTCCGGAGCTTTGCCGAAGGCGGCACCGCCGGCGAGCACGGGAACCCCGGCGGCATGACTGGCTGTTACCGCCCGGCGGGTGCCCGGCAGATAAAGCGGCACGGTGCAGGACACGGCAACGGCCGTGGGCGGGTCGGCAGCCAGGAACCGCTGCAGATGCTCGGCGGGTGTTGAGGCACCCAGGAATACGACCTCCCATCCGGCTACCCGCAGCTGCTCGGCGAACATCCGGGCCGGCATAACGTGCCACTCCTCCTCGGCGCACGCAACGACCACGGTGCCTTCGCTGGTATTGGGATGGCGCTCAGCTTCGAAGCAGGCAGCGGTGAGGGCGAGATCGACAATCGCGGTGGCGGCATGCTCATCGGCAACGGTGAATTCATTCTGTTGCCAGCGGTCGCCCACCTTCCGCTGGACATCGGCAAGCAGCGTCACCGCGACCGCGAGGCTTGCGTCCCGGGCGACAGATCGGACGAGTTCTACGACATCGTCTCGGCGGCGGGCCCGGATCAGCGCAAGGACCGTGTCGGCCTGTGACACGAGGCACCTACCGGCAACGAGTGCGACCCGGTGCCGGGCTGCCGGTTTGGGACGGGCGGAACCCTTCCCAGCGCTGCACCCGGCGGAGCCGGTCAGGAAAGGCGCCGATGAGGTCCCCGGCACCATCGGGATGTCCGGCATGTCGGCTGCCAATGACGAACAAGCCAGATGAGCCGGTGCTGGCGGAACAATCGGTCATCACAGCATCTTCGCACCAGCCCGGCTTGCCGTATCGGCCGACGTGGACAGCTGGAGGCGGTGCACAACAACCCGGGCGTCCTCGACCACAAGAGGCAGGACGGCTTCCAGGCGCATCCTGGCCACGCTTGTGGACGGCGCGCGGGGAAGCAGCGGCGGCCCTTCACCGAAGGCCAGATCCACGGGCATGATCGTGTCGTCCTGCAGCGCGGCCTCGCCTACCTCGCCGCCGAGCCGCCGGACCAAGCCCGCCAGGATGTCGCGGACCTGGCCCGCGCTGGTGGCCCGCAGCAGGTCCCGAACCGTCTCGTAAGTGGCCAGCACCGCGTAGGCGTCGATGCCGGCCAGCGCATCCAGCAAAGGCCGCCGGGCACTGCCGGGCGAGGGTACGCGGGATGCCATGGAACCGCCCCGGCCTTCCCAGCCAGGCGCGTCCCCGGGCGGTTCGCCCGCCGCCTTCCCCGGCTTGCCGGGCTGGCCCAGGACCTGGCTGACAGCACCGACGACCGACCAGCCCTGGCTGACGAGCCGGCGCACAGCCTGTACCCGGTCGACATCCGCCTCCCGGTACAGGCGCTGCCCGCCCGCGGTTCTGGTCGGCGCCAGCAGCCCATAGCGGGTCTCCCAGGCGCGCAGCGTTACGGTAGTCAGCCCCGTCCGGCGTGCCACCTCACCGATGCGCAGTCCGGGGCCGCTCTCTCGGTATTCGCCCACAGCTCCCAAATAATACACGTAACCTAGACAAGAGGTATAAGTATTGTATAGTTCTGAGGGTGTGAGTGCTGGGGGCGATTACCTGACCCGGGGCTGCGGGAACTGGGTGGCGGCTTGTCTGGCGGTCGGCGCGGGGGCCCGGCTGGCAGACGTTATGCCATCGCCCCCCGCACTCCACCCGCAGCTCAGCAGGCGTTTCCGAATCTAGGCATCGGGCCTGTACTCGGTGAGATCTGCGAGAAGCTGGCTGCCCACGGTCTCCTCATAAACGGCATGGCCGGCGGTGCGCATCGCCTCGCACAGTTCAGCATCCCATGGCGTCTCCACGGGATCGCCCTCCAGAAAGACTCCCGAGTCGGCCGCCGAACGGTAGTCACCGGCGCCCATCCGCCATGCCCGCCCGGCGTAGCGAGTGATTACATCCGCTGCGATCGCGACGCCGGGCCAGTCGAAGTCACCGTGGTACCAGAGCTCAGCGCCGGCCCCGACCGCGAGACCCACCAGCCGATGGAAGGCCGTGGACGGTCGCCCCTCGGTGCAGACAAGCGGCGGGCAGGCAGGCCCGAGTTCGGCGCACGCCCGCCGCAGCACCGCCGGGTTCTCACACACGTATATCCGCGGGCAGGAAACCTGGATTGGATGGGCCGTCAGCTGATGCAGGGTCACCTGGAACGGCGTACCATACCGCGCCGCCCCGTCCAGCCATTCGCCCAGCCCTTTGCCCTCCGCAGGCACATTCAGCACCAGGACCCGGCTGGCCAGGTCATCGATCAGCACACCGACCCGGTCCCACAGTTCCCGCCGTTCCGCTGCCGACGCCGGGCGCGGTACCTCCGTCTGCAGCGCCAAGGCCCGCAGCACGAGCGTGGCCAGTGCCGTCCCGTGGTTGAGCACCTTGGTGTCGCCGGTGATATGAGCTGCGAGGGCGGGCAGGGCAATCGGCGCGGCGTCTGGCATCCGGCCGGCCAGGAATTCCAGCACCCGGACCGCCTGCCCAAGGACCTCTGCATCACCCTGCGCGGCCAGCCGGGTCAGCGTGCCATTGCGGCGTAGCTCCCCGAGCCAGTCTCGGAACCAATCGGAGGTGCCATGCAGCGGGCTCGCCTCCGCCAGCGAAACCAGCTCCGCCCGGGCAGCCGTCAGCGAGGCAGACTCCGCGGGCCGGTCCCGCAGCTGCCCGCCCAGCACCGTCAGCAGCTCAGCTAGCCCGCAGCCACCACCCCGGGAAACCGCCGCGTCCAGCGCGGCTAGCGACACCGTCATTCGCTTGGTGCCGGCGCTCACGTGCACTCCGGTGATCCCGATGATCGCCTTACGCTCGGCGTCGTCCGGGTCCGCGACGCTGATCCGCCCGGTCAGCATGCCACCGGTCCGCTCGAGAGACCGGCGCGCGGCGGCCAGCAGCCGCCGGTACTCGGGCCCCCGGTACCGCTGCTGTCCCAGCGCCACCTGTCCGTCCAGCGATCCGCGCTCCGCGCCCTTCGCCGAGCCGCTCATTCCGCGTCCTCGTCGCCTTCGTCCTCGCTGTCGTCAGCACCGCCATCTCGGCGGTCAGCGCCAGCACGTCTCTGGCACCGGCGGGCATATACCGGCTGGGCTGGAAGCCGAGCAGCGCCGCAGCCAGCTCTTCATTACCGGCGAAGCCACTGCCGTGCCGGGAGGGCACCAGCCGGATGGTCATCGTGGGACATATCGTTCTCATGATGGCACCACCCGGTGACACTGGGTGGTGCCATGAGGCATGAATCGCTAGCGGCCGGCAGCTACCGCCCGTCGCCACCCGCCCCGGAATTCTGGCCGAACGGGCCAAGGTGCTGGCCTTCGCACAGCAAGCGGGCCCCGATTCGGCGGCGATCCAGCCCGGTTCCCTGGGGCACAGGCCACCACATTCGACCAGAGCGGCAGAGCGGCAAAGCAGGCCAGCGGAGTCGCGACGTCCCCTGATACCGCACCTTGCTGCCGCTATCAACGCACGACCAGCGATTAGCGGGACGTTCTTACCGTAGTAAGGACTACCACGGTAGGATGACTTCGTGAAGGTGGACAAGATGAGCGTTTCGTTTGATCCCGAGCTTGGCGATGCGGTCCGGTCAGCGGCCGCCCAGGCAGGCAAGCCCCTCTCATCGTGGCTGGCCGAGGCGGCTGCAAGCAAGCTGCGCGCGGAAGCGCTGGCGCAGTTCCTGGCGGGGTGGGAGGCCGAGCACGGGGTGCTGACGGCGGAGGAGATCGCCCGGGCTGAACGGGAACTGGGTGTGGCTGCAAGCCATACCGCCGCGTGAGTGCCCTGGTGCTGGATGCGGGCGCACTGGTGGCTGCAGATTGCGACGACCGGGCGATGATGGCCCGGCTGCGCGTCGCTCAACAGCATGGGGTGGAGTTGCGCAGCAACGCGATGGTGGTCGCCCAGGTCTGGCGTGATCGCCAGGGCCGGCAGGTCAATCTCGCGCGACTGCTCCGCGCCGTCGACGTCCACGCGGTCGATCAGCAAGATGGCCGCCAGGCCGGTATCCTGCTGGGCGTGGCCGGCACCGCTGACCCGATCGATGCCACCGTCGTGCTGCTGGCCAACCCCGGCGACCGCATACTGACCAGCGATCCACGTGACCTGACCCTGCTAGCGAGAGCGGCCGCAAACCGGGCTGTCATCATCGCCTGCTGACCGCCGTCGCACTCACGACAGGCGGGCAGGAGGCGGTAAGCCGCTGGCGATGCCCGGTCCTGGGGAGACCGCGGAGGATCGCGGCTAGCAGCGACGCCGGGGGCGCACCGCAATGCAGCAGGAGTCCGGCCCGCACTGGCTCGGGTCCTGCTGCCGCGATCGGGCCGGCCTCCCCGCTGTCGGATGAGTCGTAGATGAAGCGTGAGCAGATGTCCCGGTAGAGATGTGCCACTCCGGCTGCCGTCGCGGGCACTCCGGCGGAGGCCAGCAGGGCCGCCCGGCTGGCAGCGCGGCGGTATTCACCTGGGTCCATGATCGGCACGCCGGACACCATCGGAGCGATCGCGGTGACCCGTTCCTGCCGCTGGCGCAGCGCCGTGCATACGCCGGGCAGCCCGAGGATGGGCAGGATACTCGCCACCGGGTTGCTGGGCGCCAGCACGATGAGGTCAGCCGACTCGATGGCGGCCAGGACTCCTGGTGCGGCCGCTGCCTCGCCGAGGCCCTGGATTATCCTCGGCCGCTGCAAGTATCCAGGTGGTGGGCCCGAAGACGGACAGCGCGGTCAGGACCAGCACTACGGAGACAATCGCAAGCGGGGACAGCCAGGTCACGTACGGGGCCCAGGTGCCCGTCAGCGCCTTGGACACCACGAGGACGGAGGCCGCTCCTGCCGCGGCTCCGACCCGGGCGAGCAGCCGCACAGACTCCCGGCGTTCGACGGTGGCCATGACGAGGGTGCTGACGAGGGCCACGGCGGCGAGGATGGCGATCACCCCGATCAGGAGGTTGTTCGCGTATGAGCTTTGCGCGGTGATCAGTTCTGCTTGGGCGTTTACCACGGCGCGCCTGCCGGTGACGCGCAGGCCGGGGAAGCGGGCGGCGAGCGGGGCGAGCTGGCCTGCCCAGGCGGCGGCCACCTTGCCGGTGGCGCGGACCAGGATTTGTGCACTACCTGGAGTGGCGAAGGCTGCAAGCCCCGACTCTCCAATGTGGCAACAGCTCCCTGCCGACTCGGATCGCGTGACGTTCCTGCCAAGCGGGTAGCTGGCGGCGCCCCGATTACCCCGTTATGTGCCTGGCTGGGGCTCCGGCTGCGGGCCGGCCCCTTTCTCCGGCGGCGCCGTGGTGGCCCGGCACGCCTGGGAGGGCGGGGGAGGCTGGGTGGCGGCTCCCAGCGGGCCCGGTGGCACGAAGACGCGGGTCAGCCCGTGGTCCAGGGCCGGAGNNTTGCCGGGGTTGCGTACTGCCCAGATGTGCGTGATCTTGTCGCCGGTGACGTTGAACGCCATCACCGTCACGGTGAGGCCGTCTTGCTGGGCGGCCAGGCCGGGCTGGCCGTTGACCGTGCGCTCCAGGATGGTCACGTTGCTGGCTGCCCGGCCGGCGAGGTCGACCAGGTAGCGCGCGATCTGCTGGCCGCCTTCGGCCGGGCGCGGCGCGGCGGTGGCCAGGCCGCCGCCGTCGGCGGTCATCGTGGCGCCGGGGTCCAGCAGGCTGATGAGGGCGCCGATGTCCTTGGCTTCCCATGCCGCCTTGAAGTCCCTGACGAGGCCGGCCCGCCGGGGGGCAGCCTCAGCCTCGGCCAGCGAGCCCAGCAGCCGGTAGGCGAGATTGATCAGCTGACGCCGCTCGCCCATGATCGCGCTCAGGCCCGGGTCGGCCCGGCCGTCTCCTGGCCCCGATGGGGTGCTCATGTGCCGACCTTCCCTGGCCGGATCTGCCCTCACCAGGTCGACGAGACAGCGCACCGGAATGTGAGGCCGGCGCGCCGCCTCACATTCCAGCCGGCCGTGTCGTCGTACTGCTGAGGAGAACACACCATCCAGCAGGCCACCGGCTCAGGCTGTGACCCGCAAGAACGGCAAGGAGATGACGATGGACGCCCGTCTCGATTACCTCGGCAGCCCCCTGGCGCTGAAGGTCGTCAAGCACATCAACTCGGCGGGGGCCGTTCTGCATGAATCGGCCCTGCCCGCCGCGACGCAGGAGCTGGTGAAGCTCAGGGCCAGCCAGATCAACGGCTGCGGCTTCTGCACCGACATGCACACCAAGGACGCCCTGCACGCGGGGGAAAGCCAGCAGCGGCTGCACCTGGTCGCGGTGTGGCGGGAGGCGAAGGTCTTCACCGAGGCCGAGCGGGCCGCGCTGGAACTCGCCGAGCAGGGCACCCGCATCGCCGACGCCGCCGGCGGTGTCACCGATGAGGCCTGGGCGAACGCTGCCAAGCACTACGACGATGACCAGCTCGTCGCGCTGGTGGCGGTCATCGCCCTCATCAACACCTACAACCGCATGAACGTCATCATCGGGCAGCCCGCCGGCGACTACCAGCCCGGCCAGTTCGGATAACCATCGGCCCGCACCGTCCGGCCGCCCGGCTGACCGGCCGGCCGGACGCCGGACCCAGTGACGGGCGCCACAGAGCTCATCGGCAGCACCGTTACCCATCTGCTGCGCTCTCGTGGCGATGACGTCCCCTGCGGCATTAAGGTCACCGACCGGCAGATGCGCGAGCTGGAGACCCAGATCACCCGTCATGACTGGCACGGAGAGTGGAATTACCGCATCAGCCCCCGCAGTTCATGTGCAAATTTCGAATGTGATACCGGTGACCATGTTCGCCCCTGGGGACACTGTGGGGGCACACCCGGTGTCTCGGCCGGCCGACCGGCCACCGGCACTCAGGCGCACAGTCTGGTCCTTGCGGGCATGCCCGATGGGCGTTGCTGGGCTCCGTGCTGAACAGGCTCGCATCTGCGGGGACGGCCTGGCACCGTACCCCGCGAGGAGCGGACACATGTGTCGCACGAATACGCGAAGACGGGAGCCGGGACGGAGCAATGCGAAGTGCTGTCACTGCTGGGCGACACCGCACTCGCCTCCGGCTAGCCGCAACTGCACCTGGAGGTGATCATCGGCGAAGCACCCGCAGAACTGCGCAAGACATACCGTCCCGAACTCGGCCTGGCACTGATCGACCCCGGCCAGCCTTCACGGGCGGACAAGCCGTACTGGCTGCCCAGCTCAGCCCGCGTTGAGGCTGCGGACGCGGACGCCGCCCGGGCCGATCGCCATGGTGAGAGCGAATCCGGCCACCGTGAGGCTGAGGTCGTAGTGCCCCGGCATGCGCCAGGTCAGCCGGGCCGATTCGAGCTGCCGGCCAGCGAGCTGGCTCAAAGCCCGGTTGACGTCGGCGACCTCTTCGGCCATGGCATGGCCCCGGGCGGTCCGGCGCAGCACGCCCGACAGCAGGCGCTCGGCTTCGGCCCGGCCGATCTGGCGGGCCTTGCCGGTCTCCAGCGCCAGCGTGCAGACCCGCTCCAGTGCTTCCACCTGTTCAGCCGGGACGGCGCCGGCCTGTGCACTGGCGGCCAGCGCCCGGTACGGCTCGTCCCGCCCTGGTGGCAGCGCCACCGCGAACGCCGCCGCAGCCTCGGCGACTGCAGTCGCCTCGTCAGGGGACAGAGTCAGGGCTCCCTGGGCGTCCTCCGGGCTCACGATTCGCCGCGCGCCGCGCGTGCCTCGGCGAAGATGGCCTCCACCTCGTGCTCGAAGTTCCCGGTCTCGATCGTGCAGTGGATGCCGCACTCCTTCGGCGCGTTCTTCTCCCACCACCAGCGCCCGGCGCGGTCGTGCTCCCCCTCCTGGATCGGGCGCGTGCACGGGGCGCAGCCGATGCTGGTGTATCCCTGCGCGTACAGCGGGTGGGACGGCACATCGTGCTCACGGATGTAGTCCAGCACCTCGTCGTGGGTCCAGTCAGCCAGGGCGTTGACCTTGACGATGCCGCCGTGGTCGTGGTCGAGCTCGACCTTCTTGATTGCCGCCCGGGAAGCCCACTGGTCACGGCGGAGCCCAGTGAACCAGCCGTCCAGCTCGCGCAGGGCGCGGGTCAGCGGCTGGACCTTGCGCACCTGGCAGCACAGCAGCCGCTGCTGCACGCTGCGGCGGAACAGGTCGGTGCCGTGCTGGCGCACCATCACCTGCACTTCTGCGGCGTCCGGGAACAGGACGTCCCACCGCACACGGGGATAGTGCTCCCGGACCTCGTCGATAAAGGCGTAGGTCTCCTGCGGCAGCCGCCCGGTGTCCACGGTGACGATCCGGATGTCCGGCCGGATCTGGGCCGCCATGTCGAGCACCACCATGCCGTCCGCCTGCAGGGCGGTGACGATGGCGACCCGGTCACCGAGGGCCTCCAGCGCCCATTCGATGACGTCTTCCGGTTCCTGGTCGTCCAGATCAACAGCGATCTCGCCGATCTCCAGGTCATCGAAGACAACCCGCTCACCGGCTGCTGTGGCTGGTATCTCCAGCTGGGTCATGACGTTCCTCTCCTCGCGTCTGCGGCTTACGGTGAAACTGGCGTCATCCGCCGGACATGGCCATGACGATGGTGATGTCGGTGCCGGGGGTAACTGGCGTTGCCAGTCCATCGAGATTGCGGATGTCCTCATCTCCGACAGCGATGAGGAATGCTTCTGCGACCCGGCCGCCGGGGAACACCGTCTCCGCGAATGCGGAGTGAGCCTGTGCCACGGCCGCCAGTGCCTCTCCCACCGTGGCGGCACTGACCTTGATCTCGTCAGCGCCCGCGACCAGGCTGAGCAGCGGCCCGGGCACGTGCAGCACGACATCCGCCTGCCCGGCTGCCTCCGCGCCACCCGCCGCGTCCGCGGAGGTGGCCAGCGCCAGCAGTTCCTCGTCGCTTAGTTCCGTGCAGAAGTCCCCGAACGTATATCCGGCGGCCTGGGCACGTTCGTCCCGGGCGGTCAGCCAGCCGCCGACCAGGCGCTCAAGGACGATGCCGACCTGGCCGGTCGGCACCCGGCGCAGGAGCCGGCGCCCGATGGCGGTGCGCTTCCCGAGGCCGCCGCCGACCGTCAGGTCATAGGCCTCAATCCGCTCCTCGGCGCCGGCCACCGCGGCGGTGGTGCCCTGCAGGCCGATCTCGCCAACCCAGTGCTGCGCGCACGCATGCGGGCAGCCGTCCAGGTGGATGGACAGGTCACCGATCTGTTCGCTCCCGAAGCGGGTGGTGAGCTGCCCGAGGATGTCGTCGAGCTTGCCTTTGGTCTCAGCCACCGAGTAATTGCAGAACCGGTGACTCGTGCAGGCGATGGAGCGGGCGTAGGCGCGGCTCTTGGTAGCCGGCAGGCCCAGCTCAGCCAGGCGGTCCTGGACCTCGCTGACTCGCTCCGTGGGGACGTTGCCGAGGATGATGTTCTGCTGGCGGGTGAACCGGGCATCCGCGCCGAGGTCATCCAGCAGCTCACCGAGCTGCTCCAGCATGCTGCCGGTGACCCGGCCAGCTGGGACCGGCACCCCGGCGGTGGACAGCCCCGGCTGCCGCTGCGCGTGAACGCCCATGTGGTCAGCGTCGGCGGTCGGCTCCGGGGCCACGCCGTCTGGGAGCGGGCGGCCGAGCTGCTCCTCGATCTTGGCGCGCACGCCCACGGGGCCGTAGTCGTCCATCATGAACTTGATCCGCGCTTTGGCCCGCGACACCCGGTAGCGCAGGTCACGCTGCCAGGCGTTGGTCACTGCCTGCAGCACCTCGACAGTGTCACCGATCGGGACGAAGACGCCGACGTCGCGCGAGATCCGCGGAGTGTTGGCCATCCCGCCGCCGACACGCAGCCCGAAGCCTGGCTGACCGTCCTGGATGGTCCCGACGAGGGCGACATCGTGAATCTCCGGCGCGTTGCACTGGGCCGGGCACGCCGAGATCGTGTACTTGTGCTTCCGCGGCAGGTTCGAGAAATTCGGCGCTCCCCAGAAGAAGGCGGCTGCCTCCTTGATAACCGGCATCACATCGAACGGCTCCACCGCCGAGAGGCCAGCGACTGGGCAGCCGGTGATGTTGCGCACCGTGTCGCCCTCCGCGCCGCACGTGGTCAGGCCGGCCGCCTCGATGGACGCGAGCACTTCCGGCAGCATCGACATGTGCACCCAGTGCAGCTGGATGCCCTGGCGGGTGGTCAGCTCCGCCTCGTCCTTGCCGTACTCACGGGCGATCACGCCGAGCGCCTTCAGCTGCGCCGGCTGGACCAGGCCGCCAGCGACCTTGACCCGCACCATGAACGTGCCGATCTTCGGCTTATCGTGCGCCAGGCCCCACCAGTGGAACCTGACCATGTCCTCTTCGGGGATGTCCTCATATCCGCGCTCGATGAGCTCGGGGAGCTCTTCCCGGACATGCGCCGGGGGGCGTTCCTGCTTCAGCCGCTCGATGTAGTTGCGGTAGCGCTTCTCGAGGGTCTTGCGGATTTCCGCATCGTTCTTGCCGGCCAGCTTCAGGCGCAGCCAGTCGTTCATGGTGCGCTCGCGCCACAGCGTATCCAGCTCGGCCTGGTCCTTCGGCCACTTGGCATGCTTGCGATCGAACGTGTAATTCAGGTCGGCGGAAAAATCGAAACCTTTCTTCAACAGGCCGCGGGCATAGTTCATGCGTTCGACCGCGTGCTGCAGGTAGAGGTTGAAGATCGAGAACGGACCGGACAGGTCCTCGTTCCAGATCGCGTCGTCGAACTTGGTCCTGAGCGGCGCGAACTTGTCCATGTCGGCCTGGGTGAAGAACACCTTCTCGCTGTCGAGCAGCTTGAAGTAGTCGTGACACGTGCCGCACGTCGCCGGGACACGCGTCGGGTAGACCGTGCTGCGAACGTCCGTGACCGGGTAGACGCCACGGTGCGCCGCCTGCGCCTCGGTGGCGGTCGTGTCGCCACCGTGGCAGCGGTCGCAGGTGACGCCGGCGCCGTGCGCCGACGCGCGCCACGCGGTGAACGAATGCGCCGCCGCCTGCGGCGCGGCGAGCCCCTGGTGACAGCGCACGCAGGCGTTCACAGCGCCCGGCGGCCCGGCGCCTTGCGGCGCCGGGGCCAGCATCATCAGGGCAACCACATAGGCCAGCATTTGGCCCTCCTTGCG
>DPMS01000126.1 GCA_003541285.1 Actinomycetota bacterium | reverse complement strand
GTGCTGGTTCCTCGTGGCTGGGCCATGCGGGGCGTGGCCGGGGGTTGCCCCGCGTGGCCGGGCAGGCTCGCTCGTTGCTAGGGTGCCGAGTGTGCCTGGTTGCTGGGCGGGGTCATAGCTGGGCGGTCCACTCGATGGTCAGACGTGCGGCCTCGTTGGTGATCTCCGGGTTTTCGGTTTTGCCGCATCGCCTGACGCATGCAAACCGCCGTGATCATGCTTGGGGGGACGGGCCGGTGACCCGTGGTCGCGCGGCCCGTCCCAGGCGAGGTCAGCCGACCGGGTCCAGTTCGGCGGCAGCCCCGGTGCCGCTGGACGCTGGGGCCATGGTTGCCGCCGCGGCGGGCGCCGGGGCTGTCTCGTTGGCCTGCGCACGGCGCAGCCGTGGCAGCGCCAGGGCGACGGCGGCTGTAGCTGCCACTGCCGCCCCGCCGACCCAGACCGCATCGGACAGGCCGGTGACGAAGCTGGCCCCGCTGGTGTAGCCGCCGCGCGCGGAGAACACCGCGCCGAGCACGGCGATCCCGAACACGCCGCCCAGTTCGCGGATCGCGTTGTTCGTGCCGGAGGCGATGCCCTCCTGATCCCGGCGGACCGACCCCAGCACGACGTTGGCGACGGGCGCGAAGAACAGCGACATCCCGATCCCGGAGACCACGAACGCGGGGACCAGCGTGGCATAGGCCACCGTGGGGCTGCTGACCGTGGCCAGCCAGCCCAGGCCGATCGCCTGCAGCGCCAGTCCGGCGGCCAGCAGTGGCCGCCCGCCGATGCGGTCGGACAGCCAGCCGGCGATCGGGGCGATGACAACCGGCATCGCGGTCCAGGGCAGGGTGCGCAGCCCGGCCTGCAGCGGCGAGTAATGCTGGACGGTCTGCAGGAACTGCGCCAGCAGGAAGATCGAGCCGAACATCCCGAAGAACATCAGCAGCGAGGCGATATTGGTCACGGTGAACCCGCGGCTGCGGAACAGGTGCAGCGGGAGCATCGGCTCGGGGGCGCGGGATTCCCAGCCGGCGAAGCCGGCCACCAGCAGGGCGCCGATGATGATGGGCGGCAGCACGGTGAGGCTGGTCCAGCCGTGGTCGTTCCCGCGCACCACACCGAGCACGATCCCGAACAGCCCCAGGCTTGCCAGGACGAGCCCGGGCAGATCCAGGCGGGTGGCGGGGCCGTAGCTCTCCGTCAGCCGTGCCCTGGCGAGCGGCAGGAGAGCAACGCCGATGGGCACGTTCAGCCAGAAGATCCATTGCCAGGAGGCGCCTTCCACCACGGCGCCGCCGACCAGCGGGCCGATGGCGATGGCGAGGCCCCCCACGGCTCCCCACGCGCCCAGCGCGAGCCCGCGCCGCGCCGGGTGCACGGCCGCTGACAGCAGTGTGAGCGTCAGCGGGATCACGATGGCGGCCCCCACGCCCTGGAACGCTCTGGCCGCGATCAGCCAGCCGATTCCCGGAGCGAGCGCGGCGGCGGCCGACCCGGCGGTGAACACGGCGAGGCCGGCCACGAACACCCGCCGCCGGCCGAACCGCTCGCCGAGGGTGGCGCCAGTCAGCAGCAGGACCGCGAAGGTGAGGGTATAGGCGTTCACGGTCCACTGCAGCCCGGCCAGCGATGCATGCAGGTGGGCACGGATCGAGGGAAGCGCGGTGGTCACCACCAGGTTGTCCAGCGACCCCATGAACAGCGCCGCCGAGGTGACGGCGAAGGTCCACAGGACGCGTCGTCTGGCAGTCATCGTGTGCCCTCCAGAAAGTGAGTAGTCACTAACTTCTTTGCTGAAAAAAAATTCGTGCGCGACCTCATGCCGAGCACCACCTCGTCCACCGCTCATCGACGGCCGGCAGGTCCATGGCCGCCGCCACGTTCATCAGCATGCCCATGGCGAAGAACGCCACGATCCGCTCGTAGGGCAGCCCCGTCAGCCGCTCGACGAGCAGCCAGAGTTCCTTGTATCCGGTGCGGGTCGTCGTCCGGATGTCCTGGTCGCCGCACGCCGCGTAGGCGTGCAACTGGAGCAGCAACTGCGTGCGGTCATCGAGCAGCCGGTGATAGGCGTCAGCCATCGCGTCGAGCGCGTCCTCACCCACCAGGCCAGCGGCCGCCTCCGTGAACGCGATCCCCACCTGCCGGAAGCACCGCTCCACCAGCGCGAGGAAAAGCGCCTTCTTGGTAGGGAAGAGCCGGAACAGGTACGGCTGGCTGATCCCGGCCCGGCGCGCCACGTCCTCGGTCGAGGTGCCCGCCAGCCCGCCGGCCGCGAACTCCACGACGGCCGCCGCGAGTACCGCCTCGCGGCGCTCATCGGCTGTCATCCGCACCCCGGCCTGGCTCATACCAGTCAAGTTAGTAACTACTCACTAACATGTCAAGCCGGCCTTGGCCGGCGGCGGTCAATGCCCGGGGTCCTGCCAACGGTCTGGAGCCAGTTGACGGCCCGGCGGCGGTCATCGGTCCTGAGCTCTGCGAACGGTCCGGAGCCAGCCGCGTTCCAGAGCCAGTTGCGCACGCCCAGCCCCGGCCCGCCTGCCCGCGCCCAGCTTGCGCAACCGCGCCACCATCTGGGCTGCGGTGTCCTAGCATCGACCAACGGGGCTGCGCAGCGATCGGGAGCGGTGAGCGGTGTCGAGTTGTCTGCAGGGACATCCCGTAACCCCAGGATCGGAGTCCTGCTCCGTCTGCGGAGATGATGTCAGGCTCCGCTGCACCCTGGGGCATCAGAGCGGCGCGGCCGCGCGCTTCTGTGAGACCTGCGGGGAAATGCTGTTCGCGGTCGAGACCAGCCCGGCCGTCGTGGGCGGCGGACCCGTGCTCGAGTACAGCAGCGGATCCTTCGCCGAATCCATTTTCGGCGGCGATCCGGCGCTGGCCGAGGCCGGCCAGGCCGGGACCAGCCGGGCTGAGCCGGAGCCCGTCTGGCCGGAGGAGCCGTCCAGCAGCGATGGGTCTGCCAGGCCGGTGCAGGCCGCGTCCGCCAGCGACGCATTGGACGTCCTGCCGGGGGAACCGGACGTCTTGCTGGGGGAACCGGACGTCTTGCCGGGGGAACCGGACGTCTTGCCGGGGGAGGAGGCATCACCCGGGCCGACGGCCCAGGCCGCAGGCGACGCTGCTGCGACGGCCAGTGCTGGCAACGGCGACGGTGCAGGTCTCTCCGGGGGAGCCGGGCTGACCAGGGCCCGGCGTGGGCCGAGCTGCACTGCCACTCGTCCTACAGCTTCCTCGACGGGGCCTCCGGCCCGGCTGAACTGGCCGCCGAGGCCGCGCGGCTCGGCCTGGCCGCGCTGGCCATCACCGACCACGACGGCATGTACGGCGTCCCCCAGTTCGCACAGGCGGCCGCCAGGCTGAAGGAGCAGACCGGCACCGCGATCGCCACCGTCTTCGGTGCCGAGCTCAGCCTGGACCTGCCAGCCGGGCAGGGCGGCGTCCCCGACCCGGCCGGCCGGCACCTGCTGGTACTCGCCCGCGACCCGGAAGGCTACCGGCGCCTGTGCTCGGCCATCAGCACCGCGCAGCTCGCCGGGGGCGGGAAGGGCCGCCCTGGGTACGACCCCGGCGCCCTCGCCCAGGCGCACGGCGGGCACTGGGTGATCCTCACCGGCTGCCGCAAGGGTGCCGTTCCCGCCGCGCTCGCCGCGGCAGGCCCCGGGGCGGCTGCGCGGGCACTTGATGAACTGGCGGCCATGTTCGGCCGCGGCAACGTCATGGTGGAACTGGCCAGCCACGACCAGCCCGGCGACGATGAGCGCAACGACGCACTGTACGAGCTGGCCGAGGCCAGCGGGACGGCGGTGATCGCCACCGGCAATGTGCACTACGCGGCCCCGCGGGATGCCCGGCTGGCCCAGGTGCTGGCTGCGGTCAGGGCCCGGCGCAGCCTGGCTGGGATGGACGGCTGGCTGGCCGCCTCCGGCGGCGCTTACCTGCGATCGGGCGCGGAAATGGCGCACCGGCTGCGCCGATACCCCGGTGTGCTGGAACGCACCACCCGGCTCGCCCGCGACTGCGCGTTCGACTTCCACGTGATCGCGCCCGCCCTGCCGGACTTCCCCGTCCCGCCCGGCCACACCGAGGCGGGCTGGCTGCGCGCGCTGGCCGGCCAGAAGGCACCACAGCGCTACGGCCCGTCACTGGCAGAACGCGTCCCCGGGGCCTACGCCCAGATCGCCCGCGAACTGGACGTCATCGAGCAGCTCGGATTCAGTGGCTACTTCCTGATCGTCCATGACATCGTCCGGTTCTGCGAAGAGGCGGGGATCTTGTGCCAGGGCAGGGGCTCGGCCGCGAACTCGGCCGTCTGCTTCGCGCTGGGGATCACGAGTGTCGATCCGGTCCGGCATGGACTGCTTTTCGAGCGGTTCCTGTCGGCTGGCCGGGACGGGCCGCCGGAC